>JBILSW010000212.1:0-5589 GCA_044371895.1 Rubrivivax sp. | reverse complement strand
CCTCGTGCTGCCGGCGCTGCTGCGGCGTGGTGCCGTGGCCGACGCGGCGCTGGCGCCGCGGCTGCTGCGCGTGCGCCGCGTCGCCATCGTGGCGCTGCTGGCGCTGGGCTGGCTGTACCTGCAGCTGGCCGGCGAATCGCGCTCGCTGGTGAGCATCGGCCTGGTCAGCTTCGCCGCGGTGGCGCAGTTCGCCCCGGCGCTGCTGCTGGGGCTGTTCTGGCAGGGCGGCACGAAGGCTGGCGCGCTGGCCGGCCTGGCCGCGGGCGCGGGGTTGTGGGCGGTGCTGCTGCTGGCCCCGGCGCTGGCGCCCACGTGGGGCGCTCTGGCGGGCGCGCCGCTGGCCGAGGGCCTGTTCTGGAGCCTGGGCGCCAACCTCGCGCTCTACGTGGGCGTGTCGCTGTGGCGGCCGCCGCAGGGCGCCGAGGCGGCGCAGGCGCTGCGCTTCGTGGGCGCGCTGGAGCAGGGCGCGGGCGAGCGCGTCTTCTGGGCCGGCCGCGCGCGCGCCGCGGCGCTGGTGGCGCTTCTGGACCGCGTGCTGGGCCCCGGCCGCGGCGCCGCGCTGGGTGTGGCCGAGGGCGACGCCGCCGCCACCCCGCGGCAGCTGCAGCAGGCCGAGGCGCTGCTGGCCGGCGCCGTGGGCGCGGCCACCGCGCGCGCGCTGGTGGCCACCGCCGCCGAGGCCGAGCCGCTGGGCGCCGCCGACGTGCTGCGCCTGGCCGACGAGGCGCGCGCGCTGCGCCAGCGCAACGAGCAGCTCGAGAGCCTCGACCGCCTGAAGGACGACTTCATGAGCAGCGTGACGCACGAGCTGCGCACGCCGCTGACCAGCATCCGCGCCCTGGGCGAGCTGATGCGCGACGAGCCCGGCATGCCCGAGGCGCAGCGCCAGCGCTTCGTCGGCATCGTCGTCGACGAGAGCGAGCGCCTGTCGCGCCTGGTCAACCAGGTGCTGGACCTGGCCAGGATCGAGGCCGGCCAGGCCGACTGGCGCCCCGGGCGGCTGGACGTGGTGCCGTTGCTGGCACGCGCGGCCCAGGCCGTCGACGGGCTGTTCCGCGCCCGCCGGGCCGAGCTGCAAATCGAGGCCCCGGCCCGCGCGCCCGTGGTGGAGGCCGACGCCGACCGGCTGCTGCAGGTGCTGATCAACCTGCTGGCCAACGCGGCGCGTTTCGTGCCCGAGGGCCGCGGGCGCGTGCTGCTGCGGCTGGCCGTCGCGGCGCGCACGCTGACCATCGAGGTGCAGGACAACGGCCCGGGCGTGCCGCTGGCCGAGCAGGCCGCGGTGTTCGAGAAGTTCCGCCAGGCCGGTGGCCCGCGCGAGCGCGCCGGCGGCACAGGGCTGGGACTGCCGATCAGCCGCCGCATCGTCGAGCACTTCGGCGGCCGGCTGTGGCTGGCCAGCCGCCCCGGCGAGGGCGCCACTTTCGGCGTCGAGCTGCCGCTGGCCGGCCCGGAGACGACCACGACCCAGGAGACAAGCCCATGACGACGCACACCGTGCTCATCGCCGACGACGAGCCCAACATCCTCGTCACGCTGGAGTTCCTGATGCAGCGCGAGGGCCACCGCGTGCTGCTGGCGCGCGACGGCGACGAGGCCCTGGCGCAGCTGCGCGCGCACCGGCCCGACCTCGTGCTGCTCGACGTGATGATGCCCGGCAGGACCGGCTTCGAGGTCTGCCAGGCGCTGCGCGCCGACGAAGCGCTGGCGCGCACCAAGGTGCTGCTGCTCACCGCCAAGGGCCGCGACACCGACGTCGCCCAGGGCCTGGGCGTGGGCGCCGACGCCTACGTGACCAAGCCGTTCTCCACGCGCGAGCTCGCCGCCCGGGTGCGCGAGCTGCTGGCGTCGTGAAGCCGCCGGCCGACCGCGCCGCGCTGGCGGCCGCCGCGGCACCCGGCGCGGTGCTGGCCGCGGCTCTGGCCGGCACCGCCGCGCTGCTGGCGGCCACGCTGGAGCCGGCCGAGCGCGCCGCCGCCTGGGCGCTGCTGCAGCCGCGGCTGGCGCTGGTGCTGATGCTGTGGCTGGTGGCGTCCATCGCGCTGGGCACGCTGGCGCGGCGGCTGTGGCTGCGCCACGGCGGCGCCGCGGGCCGCCAGGCCGAGACGCTGCAGGTGCTGCGCCTGGCGCCGCCCGGCCGGCGGCTCGAGGCCGAGGGCCAGCCGCGCGGCGTGCGTGCGCTGGCCGCGGCCGTCAACGCGCTGCTGGCCGAGCGCGAGGAACTCCTCGGCGCCATCGACCGCCGTGTCGCCGAGGCCGCCGACGGCATCGCGCAGGAGCGCAACCGCCTGGCCGCGCTGATGGCCGAGCTGACGCAGAGCGTGGTGGTGTGCAACCTCGACGGCCGCGTGCTGCTGTTCAACGCGCGCGCACGGCTGCAGTTCCGCGCGCTGGCGGCGGCGCAGGCCGAGGGCGCGATCGGCGGTGCCGAGCCGCTGGCGCTGGGCCGCAGCATCTACGCCGCGCTCGACCGCCGGCTGGTGGCGCACGCGCTCGACAGCGTGCAGCAGCGGCTGGCGCGCGGCGCCGCGCACGCGTCGGCCACCTTCGTGACGGGCACGCGCGGCGGGCAGCTGCTGCGCGCGCAGCTGGCGCCCGTGCGTGCGCAGGCGGCCGGCGCGCCGGCGCTCGATGGCTTCGTGCTGATGCTGGACAACGTCACGCACGACCTCGGCGACGACATGGCGCGCGACCGCGCGCTGCACCGCCTGGCCGAGGGCCAGCGCGCCGCCCTGGGCAACCTGCGCGCGGCCGTGGAGCTGCTCGACGAGCCCGACCTGCCACCGCCCGTGCGCGAGCGCTTTTTCGCCGTGGTGCGTGACGAGATCGGCACCCTGACGCGGCAGCTGCAGGAGGCCGCCGCCGCGGGCCTGCAGGCGCAGAAGACGCGCTGGCCGCTGGAGGACATGCTGGGCGCCGACCTGGTGGACGCCGCCGTGCGCCGGCTGCAGGCCGGGGGCGGCCCGCGCGTGGGTGCCGGCGAGGTCGACCCCGCGCTGTGGCTGCGCGTGGACAGCTACTCGCTGCTGCAGGCGCTGGCCCACCTGGCCGGCCGCCTGGCGGGCGAGTACGGCGTGGCGCGGCTGACGCTGCGCCTGCAGCCCACCGCCACGCCGGGCGACGGCAAGGCCTGGCTCGACCTGGCGTGGCCGGTGCAGGCCATGAGCACCGAGACCGTGTCGGCCTGGGAGACCGAGCCCATCGTCGCCGACGGCCAGGCGCAGGCGCTGAGCGTGCGCGACGTGCTCGACCGCCACGGCGGCACGCTGTGGTTCGAGCGCGGGCGCGCGCGCCCGGAGGCGTTCTTCCGGCTGCTGCTGCCGCAGGCCGCGGGCGCGGCAGCGGCGCTGCCGCTGGCGCTGCCCGACAGCCGGCCCGAGTTCTACGACTTCGAGCTGTTCGGCCGCGGTGCCGGCGGCGGCCTGCTCGAGCGGCCGCTGGCGGAGCTGGCCTACACCGTCTTCGACACCGAGACCACGGGCCTGGACCCGGCCGGCGGCGACGAGATCATCCAGATCGGCGCCACGCGCATCGTGGCCGGCAAGCTGCGGCGCGAGTCGGTGTTCGAGCAGCTGGTGGACCCGCAGCGCAGCGTGCCCGAGGCCGGCATCGCCATCCACGGCATACGACCCGAGCAGCTGGCCGGCCAGCCCACCATCGACGCCGTGCTGCCGGCCTTCGCGGCGTTCGCCGCCGACACCGTGCTGGTGGCGCACAACGCCGCCTTCGACATGCGCTTCCTGCAGATCAAGGAGTCGGCCACCGGGGTGCGCTTCGAGCAGCCCGTGCTCGACACGCTGCTGCTGTCGGCCGTGCTGCACCCTGGGCAGGACGGCCACGGCCTGGAGGCCATCGCCGAGCGCCTGGGCGTGCCCGTGCTCGGCCGCCACACGGCGCTGGGCGACGCCATCGTCACCGCCGAGGTCTTCGTGAAGATGATGCCGCTGCTGCGCGAGCGCGGCCTGTTGACGCTGGGCCAGGTGCTGGAGGCCAGCCGCGCCACCTGGCTGGCGCGCGTGCAGTACTGACTACCTTGCTCAACCACGCGGCGCCACGGTGGCGGCAGCCACCGGCGTGCCGGCCTTGGCGGCCATCTCGAGGGCCTGCGCCTCGTGCCGGGCCAGCCCGTCGACGAAGCCCAGCATGGCCAGCGTGACGAGGGCGGCGCCGAACAGGGCCGGGGTGTGGAAGCGGGCGGCGGGGGGCTTGAACATGGCGATCTCCTGGTGGAGGGTCCCCGGGATCGGGAACCGATGCGTCGCACTGTAGGCAGCGGCCCCGCACGGTGCGACGGCCTTGCGATGGGCTGCAGGTGCGCCGTCGCGAACGGTGCCTTGCCGAGATGGACGGTGGTCAGCGGGCGCGCCAGGCGGCCAGCAGAGCCGCCTCCTGTGCCGCCGGCAGGCCGGGCTGCGGGCGGGGCGTGCCGCCCGCGATGGGCGCCGGCATCACCGCCTCCTCGCCAGGCAGGGTGTCCAGCCACGTGGCGGTGTCGCGAATCGTCGTGGCCACCGGCCGTGTGGTCAGGCCAGAGGCGACGGCGCGATCGATGGCCGTCCGGTGCAGCGTGGCCTGGGCCTCGGGCAGCCACAGGGGCAGACCCATCCACGGTACGACGCCTGCGGACAGCAGCGTGGGCTCGTCCACCCAGCTCAGGTGCGCGCGGGCGCTCAGCGTGGCGCGTGCGGTCTCGAGCAGACTGCCCATGGTCGTGCCACCTACCGGGCCGGCCAGGTTGTAGACGCCGCTGCCACCGGCCTCGGCCTGCGCCAGCATCCAGGCGGCAAGGTCGCGGGCGTCGATGAACTGCACCGGCGCGGACGGGTGGCCCGGGGCGACCACCTCGCCACCGCGGCCGGCCTCGCGCATGAAGCGGCGCACCCACCAGCTGAAGCGGCCCGTCGGGTCGTGCGGGCCGACGATGAGCCCAGGCCGCACCACCAGGCAGCGGTCCGGGCCGAAGGCCTGCAGCGCCACGTCTTCGCACAGCGCCTTCAGCGGGCCATAGGTCTCGCCGGTGACGGCCTCGGTGCCCGGCTCGGCCAGTGCAGCGCGCGGCGAGTCCTCGGTGAGCGGGGCGGGCGCGTCGGCGGCGTAGACGCTGATCGTCGAGACCAGCTGGAACTGCCCCACGCGCCCGGCCAGCGCCGCGGCGGCGCTGGCCACGTGGCGGGGCACGTAGGCGCTGGTGTCGATGGCCAGGTCCCAGGTGCCACCGGCCAGCGCGGCGGCGAGCTCGCCGTTGCGGTCGGCAAGGCGGTGCTCGGCCTCGGGGAACAGGCCCTGGGCGCTGGCCCCGCGGTGCAGCAGCGTGACGGCATGGCCACGCTGCAGCGCCTGGTCGACGAGGTGGCGGCCCAGGAAGCGGGTGCCACCGAGCACGAGCAGCTTCATTGCGCCATTCTGGCCTGCGCCCGGGCGTGGCCTGAAATTCGGCGACAACGGTCGAACACCGCCCAAAGTAGGGATCAGATCGGACTACCGAAGGTTGTCAGCTTCGCGCCGGGAGTAGTTCCCGACTCGGGAACCGATCGATCGCACTGTAGGCAGCGGACTCGTGCGGCGCGACGGCCTTGCGATGGCCTGCAG
>JBILSW010000059.1:0-10108 GCA_044371895.1 Rubrivivax sp. | reverse complement strand
CGAGATGCCGGTGGTGACGGTGGCGCCGGCCGACGACCTGCTGGAGAAACTCAAGAGCAACATGCAGGAGGTGCGCGCGCGCGGCGGCCAGCTTTACGTGTGCGCAGACGCCGACACCCGCATCGAACCCGAGCCCGGCGTGTACGTGATCCGCCTGCCCGAGCACTACGGCGCGCTCAGCCCCATCCTGCACGTGGTGCCGCTGCAGCTGCTGGCCTACCACACCGCCTGCGCGCGGGGGACGGATGTCGACAAGCCGAGGAACCTGGCAAAGAGCGTCACCGTCGAGTGAGTTTTCTCAGGCGAGAGGTCGGTTGATGGAAGCAAATAAAGTCCGTCGGGACCAAAGAAAGTCCGTCGGACAGATTCCACATGGTGGGAGGCGTCGCCTGCTGGACCGCCGTATGCGATCGCCGCTGTGACTGTGCATAACAACGTCTGACGACCTCACTGTCGGCTCCAAAAGGCCGCCACCCCGGTCTGCGGCGGGCCGGATCTAATGGCAACCCGTCGGCGGAGCATCTACAGCCCACGAGTTCCGAGCAACTCCGGCGCTCGCTATCCCGTTCTCGGCTAGTTGATGACGCCAACAATGGGCGTGACCTCTGGGTACGACAGTGACGGGCGGTACCCTCGCACGCCATCACCCAAGGAGCAGAAGCCCATGAGCGACATACCGGCCTACACGCCACCCAAGGTCTGGGTCTGGGACAAGGCCAATGGAGGCCAGTTCGCCAACATCAACCGCCCCATTGCCGGGCCCACACACGACAAGGAACTGCCGGTGGGTCGTCATCCCATGCAGCTGTATTCGCTGGCCACGCCCAATGGCGTGAAGGTGGCGGTGATGCTGGAAGAACTGCTTGCCTTGGGGCACAGCGGTGCGGAGTACGACGCATGGCTCATCCGCATCAACCAGGGCGACCAGTTCGGCAGTGGATTCGTTGGCGTGAACCCCAATTCGAAGATACCCGCTCTGCTTGACCGCAGCGGCCCACAGCCCATCCGGGTGTTCGAGTCCGGCGCCATCCTGCTGCACTTGGCGGAGAAATTCGGCGCCTTCCTGCCCACGGAGCAGCCCGCCCGGAGCGAGTGCCTCTCGTGGCTGTTCTGGCAGATGGGCAGCGCGCCCTACCTGGGTGGCGGCTTCGGGCACTTTTATGCGTATGCGCCGACAAAGATCGAATACGCCATCGACCGCTTCGCCATGGAGGCCAAGCGGCAGCTGGACGTGCTGAACCGCCGCCTGGCCGAAACGCGCTACCTCGCCGGCGACCAGTACACCGTGGCTGACATGGCCGTGTGGCCTTGGTACGGCGCGCTCGCGAAGGGCCAGATCTACGAAGCCGGCGAGTTCCTGCAGGTGCACGAGTACATGCACGTGGTGCGCTGGGCCGACGACATCGCACAGCGCCCGGCCGTGCAGCGCGGGCGGCGCGTCAACCGCACCTGGGGCGCACCGGAGAGCCAATTGCCCGAGCGCCACGAAGCCAGTGACTTCGACAGGGGACTCCAGCCATGACCATCACCCTGTACGACTGCGCCACGGCACCCAGCCCGCGGAGGGCGCGCATCCTGCTGGCCGAAAAGGGCATCGCGCACGAGACCGTGCAGGTGGACCTGCGCAGCGGCGAACAACTGGGCGAGGCCTACCGCACCCTCAACCCCCAGTGCACGGTGCCGGCGCTGCGCACAGACGACGGCCTGCTGCTGGCCGACAATCCCGCCATCGCGGCGTGGGCCGAGGCGCGCTTCCCCGAGCCTGCGCTCTTTGGTCGCACGCCGGCCGACAAGGCCGAGATCGCCAGCTGGCAGTGGCGGGTGGAGTTCGAAGGCCTCATGCCCGTGGCAGAGGCGCTGCGCAACAGTTCGCCGGCCATGGTCGGCCGTGCCCTGCCGGGCCCGGTAGGCTATGAACAGATTCCCGCACTGGCCGAACGCGGGCTGCAAAGGCTGCAGCACTTCTTCATCACGCTGGACCAGCACCTGCAGGGGCGTGACTTCGTTGCCGGCGGCCAGTTCAGCGTGGCCGACATCACCGCAGTGGTGGCGGTGGACTTTGCGCGCGTCGTGAAGTTCAAGCCCGGCGAACAGCACCCCCACCTGCTGCGCTGGCGAGCGGCCATGGCGCAACGCCCGTCCATGCACAGGTAGGTCTCGGCTACAGATCCCGCACCCATCTTGTTCGCACGTCGCGGGACCGCCTTTGGGCACTCATTCCACGTGCGCCAATGACCGCAGCGGGTCGGCACACGACCGGCAGCTTGCCGAGGTCACCGCCGCAGAGGAGTCGCGGAAGCTGAGCGGCCGACAAGCAGTCGGTCGCGACTGGGTGGACGCGACCCATCACCAACGTAGGCCAAGCGAATGCGCTGGCCCGAAACCTGACGG
Source organism: Rubrivivax sp. (assembly GCA_044371895.1). GTDB lineage: Bacteria > Pseudomonadota > Gammaproteobacteria > Burkholderiales > Burkholderiaceae_C > Rubrivivax. Next base: position 7,717 of record JBILSW010000059.1, on the reverse strand, counting down.
TCGCGCTGACGTGCGGTCGAGGCTGCCTGGGTACACCGCAGCGCGTAGGTCTGAAGTGCGTGTGCACTACAATGAACCGATGAAGACCGCTGTCATTCCTCAAGTTCGCGTCGAACCAGAGTTGCGTGCTGATCTTGACTCGGTGCTGCTGCCCGGAGAGACGCTCACCGAGTTTGTCGAGGCGTCGGTGCGCCGCGCCATCGAGTACCGGCGCGTGCAAACGGACTTCACTGCGCGCTGCGACGCCTCATTGGCAGAGTACGAACGCACCAGGATCTCGATCCCTTCGGATACTGTCTTGTCGAAACTTGAGGCGAAGGTCGCAGCGCGGGTCAAACAGCTCCGCAGATGACATTCAAGGTCGAGTTCACCCCTGAGGCGGACGCAGATCTGGGTCGTCTGTTCGACTTCCTGCTGGAGCGTGCCCAGACCGTCGAAGACGCAATGCGAGCCAATGAGGCTGTGGTGGCCATTCGCACCGCTGCCAACAGCCATCTCGCGACCACGCCCTACAGCTACCGCAAGGTCGGTCAACGCTCGACATTGCGCGAACTCATCGTCCCATTCGGCTCCACGGGGTACGTGCTTCGCCTCGACATACGCACGCCTGAGTTGGTTCTCGTCATCGGCGCGCGCCACCAGCGCAAAGAGGACTTCCACTGACGGTTAGCACCGACCCGGTTCCTGGCTGCACCGGCCGACCGCCCCGGAGCCGCCGTTCATCGATGGCAGGAATTGGCCGTTATGCAAGTCTTGCCATAAGGCTCTCTTGAATTGGCTCCACAGCATCAAGCGTCACACGCTCGAGAGGCCGTGACGTCGCGGGCTGATCGCCGACGGAAACTGCCGTCGGTGCACCGCTGTGGTGGCGTCGCTCCATCGGCGGGCCGCTCGGGCCTTCAGCGCGTGGCGGTTTCGGGCTGCGGCGCGAACTCGGCGCGGATCGCTGCGCCGTGGGCATCGAGCGCGGGTGCGGCCGCGAAGGTGTCGCCGTCCCACTCCGTGCCCCAGGGCGCTGCGGGCACCTCGACCACATTGCCGCCCACCGGCATGCGCCGGGTGCGCAACTGCGGGTGAGCGATCAGGTCGTGCACGGCGTTGACGTGGCCGTAGGCCGTCTGCGCCGCGGTCAGGCGGTCGACAATGTCACCGCTGGGCAACGCCCCGAAAACCTCCGCCGTGACGCCGTCGACGAAATCGCGGTGAGCCACGCGCGCGGCGTTGCCGGCGCAGCGCGGGTCCTGAAGCAACTCGGGCCGGCGCAACACCAGGCGGCAGAAGTCGGCCCACTCGCGCTCGTTCTGGATCGAGATCACGATGTCGCGTCCGTCGCCGCAGGTGAAGGCGCCGTAGGGGGCGATCGTCGGGTGCTTCAGGCCCACGCGTTCAGGCGGGCGCCCGCCGTAGCGCGTCTGCAGATAGGGCACCGCCATCAACTCGGCGGCCGAGCCGAACAGCGACACCTTGACGGCTGAGCCGCGCCCCGTGCGACCGCGCTGGATCAGCGCCTGCTGGATGCCGATCAATGCATTCAGCCCCGCGTTGATGTCGCACAGCGAGACGCCGATACGTCCGAGTGAATCCACGCCCTGCCCCGGGGGGCCGCTCACCGAAATCAGGCCGCTCTCGGCCTGCACCAGCAGGTCGTAGGCCTTCAGGTCGAACAGCCGGCCCTCGTCGCCGTAGCCGCTGATGTCGCAGGTGATCAGGCGCGGGTGGCGTTCGCGCAGCGCCGCTGAACCCAGGCCCAGCCGTTCCGTCGCGCCGGGTGCCAGGTTCTGAATGAACACGTCGGCGGTGGCCAGCATGTTCTGCAGCAGTGAACGGTCGGCGGGCTGCTTGACGTCCAGCGCAATCGACTCCTTGCCCCGGTTGATCCACACCCAGTACGACGACTCACCGTGCACCGCGCGGTCGTAGCCGCGTGCGAAGTCGCCCTCACGGCGCTCGATCTTTATGACACGCGCACCCGCATCGGCCAGCCGACTGCTGCAGTAGGGCGCCGCCACGGCTTGCTCCAGCGTCACGACGAACAGGCCCTGCAACGGCCGCTGCGCTGGCGACAGATTGGGCTCTGTGCTGGACATGACTTCTCCTTGCTCAAGGCTCGCTGGGCCCGGTGGGCCAGTGCATGGCGCCGATTGTGGGAAGCGGCGCCGCGCTCCAGGAATTGCTTTTGTGCGAAACCTGAGTTCACGCCACCGAAACGCACCCGTTGCCGCAGCAACAACGCTGCATGAACGACTTTTGAACTGCAGCAGCGCAAGGCGCGCGCCACAGTCCGCCGCCACGACGACACGCAATGGAGACAAGCTTGGCCCTTGGCCGTTTCAGTCTCCGCGCTTCTCAAGGAGTCCCCATGAACAGCCACGATCTGCTCGCCGAGCGCACCGTCATCGTCACCGGTGCGGCCACCGGCATCGGACAGGCCTTTGCCATAGGCGCTGCGGCGCAGGGCGCCAACGTCGTCGTCGCCGACATGAACGCGGCCGACGAGACCGTGGCCACCATCGAAGCTGCGGGCGGTCGCGCGCTGGCCGTGCGCGTGGACGTGGCCGACGATGCGTCGTGCCAGGCCATGGCCCGTGACGCGCTCGATCGTTTCGGGCGCATCGACGGGTTGGTCAACAACGCGGCGTACTTCCGCGAGGTCAAGCTCACGCCTTTCGAAGAACTCGATCCGGCGCAGTGGGACCGCATCTTCCAGGTCAACGTGAAGGGCGTGTGGCATTGCTGCAAGGCGGTAATGCCGGCGATGCGCGAGCGCAAGTCGGGCGCCATCGTCAACATCGCCTCGGTCGTGGCGGTGGCCGGGCAACCGGGCTACCTGCACTACGTGGCCACCAAGGGCGCGGTGCTGTCAATGACCAAGGGTCTGGCCAAGGAGTGCGGCCCCCATGGCGTGCGGGTGAACGTCATCGCGCCGGGCTTCGTGATCACCGACGCCACCAAGAACCGCCCCATCGAATGGCAGCAGAGCTTTCTGAAGGCGCGTGCGATCTCACGCGAACAGCGCCCGGACGACCTGGTCGGCACGGCGCTCTATCTGATGAGCGACCTTGCCGCCTTTGTCACCGGCCAGACCATCGTCGTCGACGGTGGTCACATCATGTATTGAGCATTCCAAGAGGACCACCATGAGCGACGTCATCCTGCACCACTACCCCTTCTCCAGCTTCAGCGAGAAGGTGCGCGCCGCACTGGGCTACAAGGGCCTCGCGTGGAAGTCGGTCGAGATCGCCGGCCTGCCGCCGCGCCCGCTGTTGACGCCGCTGACCGGCGGCTACCGCCGCGCGCCGGTGCTGCAGGTGGGGGCCGACATCTACTGCGACACCAACGTGATCCTCCCGGCGCTCGACCGCCTGCAGCCCACGAAGACGCTCACCCCGCGCGGCAGCGAGGGCGTGGCGCAGGGCCTGGGTTTCGCCTGGGAACGCCAGATGTGGATCCCGACCATCGGCGTGCTGGTGCACTACATCGGCGAGCACATCCCACCCGAATTTCTGAAGGACCGCAAAGAGGGCTACCTGATGGTGGACATCAGCAAAGAGGCCATGGCCCCGCAGTTCGGTGCCCACGTGCAGTTCGTGCGCGCGCAGATCGCGTGGCTGAACCGGGCGCTCGGCGCGCGGCCTTTCCTGTTTGGCGACGCGCCCAGCGCGGCCGACCTGGCATGCTGGCAGACGATCTGGCTGCTGCGCAAGAACTGTCCGCCCGAGGTGGACGCGCTGCTGGGCCTGGCACCGCTGGTGCCCTGGTACGAGCGCATCGAGGCCTTCGGCCACGGCACGCCGACGCCGATGACGGCCGAGCAAGCCTTCGAGGCGGCGTGCCGTGCGCAGCCGCTGCCGGTGACGCACCTTCACGCGGATGGCGACCGCGGCGGCTTGAAGGCGAGGTCGATGGTAGCCGTCACGCCCGACGACAACGCCCGCGTGTCGGTGCAGGGCCGACTCGTCGCCGCCGGCGACGATCAGATCGTCATCCACCGCCATGACCCACGGGCCGGCGACCTGCACATCCACTTCCCGCGGCTCGGCTTCGATGCCGTGGCTGTTTGACCCAAGCCGAGAGGAGACACCATGAGCACCCTGGAAACCAACAAGCAGATCTGCCGCGACTACTTCAAGGCCTTCCTCGCGCGGGACACCGCGTGGATGGCCCGCCACATCGCACCCGACTTCGTGCGGCATGACCCGGGCCTGCCGTTCGAGGTGCGCGGCCCGCAGGGCGTGGCGCAACTGCACGATGCGCTGCTGCCGGCGTTTCCCGACATGGAGCTGCCGCTGCAGGACTTTGTGGCCGAAGGCGAGAAGGTACTGGTGCGCCTGCGCGTGCGGGCCACCCACACGGGCGCCTTCGGCGACATGGCCGCCACCGGCCGGCGCATCGACATTGGCGTACTCGACCTGTTCCAGATCCGCGACGGCGTGCTCGTGGAGCACTGGGCGCTGCTGGACAACCTGGGCATGCTCAAGCAACTTGGCGCGCTGCCCGACTGACGCGGAGCGAACGCGATGCAGCTCCTGGCCAACACCACATCCCCCTTCGTGCGCATTGCGCGCGTGGCACTGATCGAGAAGGGCTTCGACCTCGACCCCGTGATCGTCGACCCCTGGGCCGACGACACGCGCCTTCGCGCGGCCAACGCGGCCACACGCGTGCCCACGCTGGTGCTGGACGACGGCACGCCGCTGACCGAGGCCCTGCTCATCGTGCAGTGGCTGGAAACCGAGCGCCCGGCGCCCGAAAGCCCCAGCCTGCTCGGGCCTGCGTCGGCTGCAGCCGGCGTGCTGTCGCGCGCCGGCGTGGCGATGGGCGCGATCGAAGCCGCGGTGGTGACCATCATCACGCGCAAGGTCACCGCGCCGGTGCTGTTTGATGAAACGCCGGTCGGCCTGCGGCGGCGGCGCTCGATGATCGAAGGCATGCAGCGCCTGGAAGCGCAGACCGCGGCCATCGCCAGGAGCGGTTCGCCGACTCTGGACGCCATCACAGCGGTGACGCTGTACGACTATCAGCAGCTGCGCTTCGCCGACCAGCCCTGGCTGCCGGCCACGCCGGGCCTGGCGGCGCTGGCGGCGTCATGGAATGCAAGGGCCTCGTTCGCGCAGACCCGGCCCTACGTGCCGGGATGACGCGCCGGTGTGACGCTCAGCCGCCAGCGGCCTGTGCCGCGGCGGCCTCCAGGTACAGAACCAGTTCGCCCAGAGGCGTGCGCGCCGGCGGCTGGCTGCGTGTGCACACCAGCATGCGCCGCAAGGCCCAATCGTCGCTGAGCGGCAGCACTTTCAGCTGCATGGACGGGGCAAAGCTGCGGGCCGCCGCCAGCGGCAGGATGCCGATGCCCAGCCGCGCCTCGACGGCGCGGCAGACGGCCTCAAAGCTGCGCACCTGCACCCGCAGCGCCATCGCCCGCGACTGCTGCGCCGCCTGGGCCGAGAGCAGGCGGGTCAAGGTGCTGCTGCCTTCGAGCCCGACAAGGTCGCGCTCGAGCAGGTCGTTGAACACCACGGTGTCTGCATCGAGCGTGTCGTCGCAGCGCACGACTGCAGCCAGCTGGTCGCCGCGGTAGGGGCGCGTCCACAGACCCGTGGTGTCGCACCCCTCGACGACGACGCCCAGCTCGGCCTCGCCGCTGCGCACGCGACGCACGGCTTCCTCGCTCCAGCATTCCTCCAGCACGATGCGCGCCTGGGGATGAGCCCCCTGGAAGCCCGCCACGTCGGCGGGCAGAAACTGCGTCATTGCCGAGGTGTTGCCGTGCACCCGCAGCACCGCCTGCTGACCGCTGGCGTAGTTGGCCATTTCGGCGCGCATCTGATGCACACCCGCCACCACCTCGCGCGCCAGCCTCAGCAGATGGTCGCCCGCGGGCGTGAGCTGCAGGCCGCGCGAATGGCGCTCGAACAGCGTGGCCTTGAACTGGTGCTCCAGCAAGGACAGCCGCCGGCTCGCGGCCGGCACGGTGATATGGCTGGCCTCGGCCGCACGCGTGAGGTTGCCCAAGTCGGCGGCTCGCACGAAGAGCGCAAGGGAGTCAATGTCCGGCAGCATGCCGCGATTGTGGCGTCGCCTTGCATGCTTTGCGCTGCACGCAAGGTGCCGTTGCCGAGTTTCCAATTCCCCCCGAGGTGCTGCGTGCCTACAGTGCACCCGCATGGGATCGAGCCGCCTCTGCGGCACACAGGAGCACACGCATGAAGCACATGTTCATCGGCGGGCGCTGGACCGCCGCACGCGACGGCCGCATGCTGCCCGTGGTGGCGCCGGCCGATGGCGAGGCCTTCGATCACATCGCCCGCGGCACATCGCACGAAGTCGACCTGGCAGTGACCGCCGCACGCGCGGCACTCGACGGTCCCTGGGGCCGCATGACGGCCACCGAGCGCGGCCGGGTGCTGGTGAAGATCGGCGAGATGGTGCTCGGGCACGAGGAAGAACTGGCGCAGATCGAGGCGCGCGACACCGGCAAGCCGATGACGACCGCACGCAACGACATCAAGGTGCTGGGCCGCTACTTCGAGTTCTACGGCAGCGCGGCCGACAAGGTGCACGGCGAGACCATCCCCTTCCTGCCCGGCCACCAGGTCAGCCTGCTGCGCGAGCCGCTGGGTGTCACCGCGCACATCATTCCCTGGAACTACCCGGCACAGATGCTTGGCCGCACCGTGGCACCGGCGCTGGCCATGGGCAACGCCACGGTGCTCAAGCCGGCCGAGGACACCAGCCTGTCTGCGCTGCGCTTTGCCGAGCTGGCCACCGCGGCGGGCCTGCCCGAGGGTGCGCTGAACATCGTCACCGGCCTCGGTGAAGAAGCCGGCGCGGCGCTGGCCGGGCACCCGGGCATCGACTTCATCTCGTTCACCGGCAGCAACGAGGTGGGCACGCTGTTGCAGCAGGCGGCGGGCCGCAACGCCGTGAAGTGCGTACTGGAGCTGGGCGGCAAGTCGCCGCAGATCGTGTTCGAAGATGTCGACATCGAGCGCGCGGTACCGATCGTGGTGCGCGCGATCGTGCAGAACGCTGGCCAGACCTGCACCGCCGGCAGCCGGCTGCTGGTGCAGCGTTCGCTCTTCGAGCACTTCACCGGCCGCGTGGCCGAGGCCTTTGCCAAGGTGCGCGTCGGCACCCCGGCGATGGACTTCGACTGCGGCCCGTTAATGAACCCTGCGCAGCAGCGCCGCGTGCAGCGCTACATCGACCAGGCGCGTGCCGCCGGCATCGCGGTACTGGCCGAAGGCACGATTGCCGCGGACGCGCCGAAGGCCGGCTACTACGTCAAGCCCACGCTGTTCGGCCCCGTGCCGCGCGACGCGGCCCTGGCCCGAGAAGAGGTCTTCGGCCCGGTGCTGGCGGCGATGCCCTTCGACGACGAAGCCGATGCGATCCGTCTGGCCAACGGCACCGATTACGGTTTGCTGGCCGCCGTTTGGACCGAAAGCGCCGGCCGGTTGCAGCGCGTGGCCAAGGCCGTGAAGGCCGGCCAGGTGTTCATGAACTGCTACGGCGCCGGCGGCGGCGTGGAGCTGCCGTTTGGTGGCACCAAGCGCAGCGGCCACGGCCGAGAGAAGGGCCTGCTGGCACTCGAAGAGATGAGCACCACCAAGACACTCGTTCACTTCCACGGCTAGGAGCGTGGGCGGCAGAAGGGAAGTCCCTGACATCGCCGCACGCCGTGCAGACGTTTATGGAGCATGAGCTACCGCCCCTACGA
>JBILSW010000499.1:0-2986 GCA_044371895.1 Rubrivivax sp. | reverse complement strand
GCGCTATGACTGGTTCCGCCACCGCGTGATGGTCCCCATCCGCGGCGCCGACGGGCAGGTGATCGGCTTCGGCGGGCGCGTGCTCGACGACAGCCGCCCGAAGTACATGAACTCGCCGGAGACGCCGGTGTTCAGCAAGGGCCGCGAGCTGTATGGCCTGTTCGAGGCGAGGCAGGCCCTGCGCGACAAGGGCTGCGTGCTCGTCGTCGAGGGCTACATGGACGTGGTGGCGCTGGCGCAGTCGGGCTTCGGCAACGCGGTCGCCACGCTGGGCACGGCCTGCACCGCCGACCACGTGCAGAAGCTGTTCCGCTTCACCGACCACGTGGTCTTCGCCTTCGATGGCGATGCCGCCGGCCGCCGTGCCGCGGGCCGCGCCCTGGAGGCCGCGCTGCCGCACGCCACCGACCTGCGCAGCGTGCGCTTCCTTTTCCTGCCCCCGGAGCACGATCCCGACAGCTACGTGCGCGAGCTCGGGGCCGATGCCTTCGAGCGCGCACTGGCCGAGGCCGTGCCGCTGTCGCGCCAGTTGCTGGCCCGGGCCGCCGAGGGCTGCGACCTCGCCAGCGCCGAGGGGCGCTCGCGCATGCTGGCGCAGGCCCGGCCGCTGTGGCAGGCGCTGCCCGACGGCGCGCTCAAGCGCCAGCTGCTGCCCGAGTTGGCGACGCAGGCGCGCCTGGAGGCAGCCGACCTGGCCCAGCTGTGGGGCACCGGGCGCGCCAGCGCGCCGCGCGCGGCAACTGAGCGCAGCGGCCCCGTGCGCCTCCTGCGCCCCGGTGCGCTGCGCGTGGCGCCGGCGGGGCCGGCCGACGTGGCGCTGCGCCTGCTGCTGCAGCACAGCGACTGGTGGGAACGCCTCCCGCCCGACGACCAGCAGCTGCTGCACGAGCTCGACCCGCCCTATTGCGACGTCGTCCGCTGGCTGGAAACGCAAGTGGTGGAGCACGGACCGCAGACCTGGTCCCACATGAGCGAAGCCCTTGCGGCGGAGCCCTGGGCCGAGCGAGCCCGCGCCTGGGTGCGCGCCGGCCTCGGCGACGAGCAGCACAGCTTCGAGGCGCTGCGGCATTGCCTGGGCCTGCTCTGGCAGACGCTGCTGCGCCAGGAGGCCGAGGCCATCGTGGCCGGATCGCCCGGCCCCGAGGAACTGTCGCGCTACCGCGAGATCCTTGCGCGAATCGCCGAGCTGAAGGCGGCCCGGACCTCGTCGACCGCGGCCTGAGCCGGCCCTGCGAGCCTGCAGGATCGGTGTGAGCGCCGGTATAATCCGGCGTTTGTCGCGACGGCAAGAGTGACGGCAGCACCTCCGGGCCCCGACCACCCTCGAAAGGGTTGAAACGGTCACCCTCCCCCGCAAGGGCTGCAAGCCCCCACGTCCACGCCAGCTTGCCCGAGGCGACGCCTGCCCTGGTGCCCGTTTGCACCCGGCCTTGGGCACTCCGCGCCCGGGCCCGGTTGCGGGCGCCGACCGGCTCGCACCCTGCAGCACCCACGCCCCGCCCGGCGGCCCGGCCTCGAGCCGGCGCTGCCGTGCCGTACGTTCCCACGCCTCGCCAAGGACCCGCATGACCGCCAAGAAGACCGCGCCTGCCGCCAAGCCCGCCGCCAAGGCAGCCCCTGCCAAGGCCGATCCGAAGGTGGAGAAGAAGCCCGCTCCTGCCAAGTCGGCGGCCAAGCCCCCGGCCAAGGCGGCGCCCGGCAAGGCCGAGGTCGAGTCCAAGACCAAGGCGGAGTCCCGGCCCGACACCAGGACAGCCAAGGCCGCGCCGGCGAAGTCCGAATCCAAGCCGGCCAAGGCCGAGGCACGCATCGACCCCAAGGCCGCCAAGCCGGCGGCCAAGGTGCCCGCCAAGCCCGAGCCCGCCAAGGGCAAGGCCACCAAGAAGGGCCCCGAGGCCCCGAAGCCCGCTGCCGAGGAGGACGACGACCTCGTCGACCTCGAGGAAGAAATCGAAGACGAGGCCGAGGGCGAGGTCGAGGTCGAGCCTGCCGACGACAAGGCCGACGACAAGGCCGAGAAGGCCAAGCCACTGCGCATGAAGGTGTCGCGCGCCAAGGAGCGCGCGCTGATGCGCGAGTTCGGCCTCGAGGAGACCACGCTCAGCGAGGAGGAGGCCACCAAGCGCCGCCAGGAATTGAAGACGCTCATCAAGATGGGCAAGACGCGGGGCTTCCTGACGCACCAGGAGATCAACGACCACCTGCCCGAAAAGCTGATCAACGAGGAGATCCTCGAGGCCATCATCAGCATGCTCAACGACATGGGCATCGCGGTGTACGAGCAGGCGCCCGACGCCGCCACGCTGCTCGTGGCCGGCGGCGGCACGACCACGGCCACCGAGGAAGAGGCCGAGGAAGCCGCCGAGGCCGCGCTGTCCACGGTGGACAGCGAGTTCGGCCGCACCACCGACCCGGTGCGCATGTACATGCGCGAGATGGGCACGGTTGAGTTGCTCACGCGCGAGGGCGAGATCGAGATCGCCAAGCGCATCGAGGGTGGCCTGCAGGCCATGATGCTGGCGATCAGCGCCAGCCCCACCACGATCGCCGAGATCCTCGCCTACGCCGACAAGATCACCGCCGGCACGATGCAGATCTCCGAGGTGGTGGACGGATTCATCTCCGACGACGAGGCCGACGACTACGTCGCCGAGGAGGACTACGACGAGTTCGACGAGGAGGACGACGACGACGGCCAGGGCGGCAGCAAGGCGCTGACGAAGAAGCTCGAGGAGCTGAAGAAGGCCGCGCTCGAGAAGTTCGCGGTGCTGCGCGAGCACTTCGACCGCATGCGCAAGGCCTACGAGAAGGACGGCTACCGCAGCGCCGCCTACGACAAGGCACAGCAGAGCATCAGCGATGACCTGATGACCATCCGCTTCACGGTCAAGACCATCGAGCGCCTGTGCCAGATCCTGCGCAGCCAGGTCGACGACGTGCGCCGCTACGAGCGCGAGATCCGCCGCATCGTGGTCGACAAGTGCGG
>JBILSW010000498.1:0-2996 GCA_044371895.1 Rubrivivax sp. | reverse complement strand
CCAGTCCTGGAGCGATGCAGGCAGCAGCATCTCCTGCTGCGGTTCGTAAGGGCGGTAGCTGATGGCCATGCCCGTTCAACGCTCGGGCAGCTCATCAGACATCAGGGTCTTCCCTTCTGCCGCCCACACTCCTAGCGGCGATCCCCCATCAACTCCTTCTAGAGGACTCCCCCATGCTTCACCTTCCGCGCGTTCCGTTCACCGTCGCCGCAATGGCCCTCGCGCTGGCCACCGCGATCTCTCCCGAGGCCCACGGGCAGCTGGCGCAGCAGCCCGCGGCCGTCGGCGCGTCGCCGACTGCGGGAGCGACCTCTGGCGGCCCTTCGGCAGCCCAATGGCTGGCGATGGGCAAGACCTTCACCTTTGAAGGACACAAGGTCTTCTACGTCGACCAAGGCGGTGGCTCCGTGACTCTGGCCATCCACGGCTACCCGACATCGTCGTGGGACTTCCGCAGGCTGCTCGCGCCGCTGACGCGCGAGGCCCGGCTCGTGGCGCCTGACCTGCTGGGCTTTGGCTATTCCGCCAAGCCTGCCGACCTGAGCTACAACATCGCCAAGCACGCCGACCTCGTGGCGGCCCTGACAGGGCATCTGGGCGTAACCCGCGCTCGGCTGATCGGCTCCGACGTCGGCAACGCGGTGGTGCAGGAACTGATGGCACGCGAGCGGGCAGGGCGCCTGCCCTTCTCCATCGAGTCAGTGGTGCTCATCAACGGTACGCTGTTTGCTGAGCAGTTCCAGCCCAGCAACGCGCAGAGGGCGTTGCTCAGCCCGCTGGGCGCCATGGTCAATCGCGGCGCGTCGGAGGACACGCTCGTCGGCGGTCTGACGCAGATCTCCGGTCCCGAGCGGCGCATCCCAGCCAGCGAGTTCGCCGATGTCTGGCGCATCCTGAACCACCCGGCCGACGCTCGCCTGATGCACAAGACCCTGCCCTCGCTCGAGGAACGCCAGACGAACGACGCGCGCTGGACCGAGGCGCTCTGCGCATCGACGACGCCCCTGAAGCTGGTGGTGGGCACCGCCGACCCCACGGCTGGCAGAGCCATGGCCGAGGCGACCAACGCCCGCTGCAACGGCGCACGGCGCTTCGTCAAGCTGCAGCTCGACAAGGCCGGACACTTTCCTCACCTGGAGTACGCAGAGGAGACAGCCAGCGCGATCCTGGCGTGGCGCGCTGGCGGCTACTGAACCCCGGGACACGTACAGCCCCCGCGGGGCCACCACTGTTCGGGCGGGCCCGGCGCGCCCAACGCGGCTTGCCCGCGCGCGGGCGAGCGGTCGTACGCATCGCATGGCGCGCGCTGCGCAAGGCCATGGTGACCGCGCGCTGAGCTCAGCCGCGACAGCATGTGCTGCATGGCAGCCACGGCTCGGCCGCACCGCATCCGCTGGGCGAGGCCGCTCAAGCGGCTCCTTGACATCGACATGCGGCGTGCTCCAACTGCGGCGCCGGGGAGAAGAAGATCATCGCGGCCATCCTGAGCACCCGGCCAACCGGAAGATCTCCGGGCGACCTTGGACTGGTTCCGCTGCCGCTCCCGCGGGGCGGGGCGCACAAACTGGGCGAGGCTGTATTCATGTGGCGGGGTCAGAGCCCCGTCGCGACCCACACCAGCCGCGCCGCGGCCAGATCCTCCAGCGCCGTGCCCACCGACTTGAACACCGTGCGCTGCTTCTCCTGCGTGCGCCCGGGCACCGTGCCGCGGCACAGCTGGGCCAGCGTGGCCCGCACGTCGGCGGCGCCGAAGACCCCGCGCGACATCGGGCCCAGCAGGTCGCCGGCCTTGGCCAGGGCCTCGTCGGTGTCGATGGCGATGCGGGCGCCGCGGAAGCAGTCGTCGTCGGCCTCGCGCATGGCGGGGGTGAAGCCGCCGATGAGATCGAGGTGGCTGCCTGGCGACAGCCAGGCGCCCTGCACCAGCGGCTCGGTGGCCAGCGTGGCACAGCTCACGATGTCGGCCGCGGCCACGGCGGCGGGCAGCTCGGTGTCGTCGACCAGCTCGGTGTCGAAGCCCGCGGCCTGCCAGCGCACGGCCAGCGTGGCCGCCGCCTCGGGGCGCCGCGCCCACACCGCCACGTGCCGGATGGGCCGTACCGCCGAGTAGGCCGCCGGCAGCAGCGCCGCCACGCGGCCGGCGCCCAGCACCAGCAGCCGGCGGGCATCGGGCCGCGACAGGTGGGCGGCGGCCAGGACCGAGGCGGCAGCCGTGCGGCGGGCGGTCAGCACGTCGGCGTCCAGCAGCGCCAGCGGACGGCCCGTGGCGGCCTCGAACAACAGGTAGGCGCCGTGCAGCCCCGGCAGGCCGCGCGCCGCGTTACCGGGAGCGACGTTGACGATCTTCACGCCGTAGAAGCCGCCGTCCCCGGCCGTGGGGGCCGTCCAGGCCGGCATCAGCAGCGAGGTGACCTGCCCGCCCGCGCCGTCGGGCATCGTGTGCACGTGCCGCTGCGGCACCTCGGCGCCGGCCGCGAAGGCCCGGCGCAGGGCAGCGACGAGGGTGTCGAACGGCAGGGCGGCCTCCACGGCCGGGGCATCGATCAGGCGCAGCATGGCCCGATGATGCCAAGGTCGCGCTTCAGGCCGAAGGCAGCAGGCCCTCGTGCCGCGCGACGCGCTCCAGCGCGGTCTCGAACTGCGCGCGCGCCAGCGCTGTCACCTGGTGCAGGTAGGCATGCAGTTCGGCGTCTTCGGGGCTGCGGCTCTCGCAGTCGGCGCTGTAGGCCTCGAAGTGCGACAGCTGCACCAGCAGTTCGGCCACGTGGCGGGGGCACTCGCAGGCGATGGTGGTGGACAGGCCGGCGAACGAGGCCAGGGCCTCGTCGTCCCAGCGGCGCGCGGGCACGGGCATGGCGCTGGGCGCCGCGCTGGCGCCGGGGGCCGGCAGCTCGATCTGCTGGCGCCAGCCGCGCAGCCACTGCGCCAGGGCGGCGTCGCTCTGCGGCCCGCGCAGCAGTGCCAGGCCCGGCACGCGGCCGAACAGGCGGCAGGTG
>JBILSW010000058.1:0-10213 GCA_044371895.1 Rubrivivax sp. | reverse complement strand
GTTGCGCTGCCCGTCAGCGCGCCGGCGCTGGTGAAGGCGTTGACCGACTGCGCGTGGGTGCCGATCGCGAGGCTGGCGCCAGCGGCCACCGTGACGCTGGCGGTGTTGAGCAGCCGCCCGGCGGCGGCCAGGCTCAGCGTGCCGGCCTGAAGCTCCACGGTGGCGGCCGCGGATGTGCCGGTGAGCTGCGCGTTGCCGCTGACCACCAGCAGCCCGCTGCCCAGGTTGGCGCGCGCCAGCGCGCCGGCCTGCAGCGTGGCGCGGTCGCCGGTGGACAGCGTGAAGCCCAGGCCGTCCAGCGTGCCGGCCAGCGTCAGCGAGCGGACGGTCTCGTTGGCGGCGAGGTTCAGCGTTGCGCCGGCGGCCACCGACACGTCGGCGTTGTCGTCGAGCCGGTCGGCCGCGGCCAGCGCCAGCGTGCCGGCGCTGACCTGCACGGTGCCGGCGTCGGCGCGGCCGGCCAGCTGGCTGCTGCCGGTGCTGGTGAGCGTGCCGGCGCCCAGGGTGGCGCCGCTGGCCACCGTGCCGCCGCTCAGCGCGTAGGTGGCGGCGGTCAGCGTGCCCGGCCCCTGCAGCGTGCCGGCGATCGTCGCCTGGGCCACGGTCTCGCTGTTGTCGGCGCGCAGCGTGGCGCCGGCGTCGACCGTCAGCGCGGTGGTGTCGGGCAGCCGCTCGTTGCCGGTCAGCCGCAGGGTGCCCTGGGCGACCTGCGTGCTGCCGCTGTAGGCGCTGACGCCGCTGAGCTGCAGCGTGCCGCTGCCGGTCTTGCGCAGGTTGCCGCTGCCCAGGATGCGGCCGCCGAAGCCGCTGTCGGCCGCGCCGCCGGCGCTGAGCGTGCCGCCCCCGAGCGTGATGTCGCCGCTGCCGCTGAGCGTGCCCAGTGCCTCGTTGCCGAAGGTGGCCAGCGTGCCGGCGATGCTGGCCGAAGGCGTGGCGGTGAAGCGGCTGGCCGCGCCGAGCGTGAGCGTGCCGGCATTGATGACCAGCGTGCCGCTGGCGGCCGTGCCGGACAGCCCGGCGTTGCCGTCGACGACCAGCGCGCCGGGCCCCAGGTTGGCGCCGAACTGTGCGCCGACGCTGAGGGTCGTGGTCGATGCCGTCAGCGTGCGCCCGCTGCCGGTGACGCTGCCGGCCAGGGCCAGCGTGGCAACCGCCAGGTCGCCGCCGAGCGCCAGCGACGCGCCAGCGTCGACGGTGACGGCCGCCGTCGCGGCGAGCCGGTTGCTGCCGGCCAGCGTGAAGGTGCCGCCGTTGACGTCGACCGTGGCCGAGGCGGCCGTGCCGGCGAGCGAGGCGTTGCCATTGACGGCGAGCGGCCCGTTGCCGAGGTTGGCCGCCACGCTGGCGCCTGAATTGAGCACGTAGCCGGTGGCCGACTGCAGCGTTGCGCTGCCCGTCAGCGCGCCGGCGCTGGTGAAGGCGTTGACCGACTGCGCGTGGGTGCCGATCGCGAGGCTGGCGCCAGCGGCCACCGTGACGCTGGCGGTGCCGGCCAGCACGTTCGGCGCACCGAGCGTGAGGGTGCCGGCGTTGACGGCGACCGTTGCCGCGCCGGACGTGCCGGCCATCGACGCGTTGCCGGTGACGGTGAGCGGCCCGCCGGTGAGGTCGGCCAGCACGCTGGCGCCCGCCTGCAGTTCGGCGGTGCTGGCGGCCAGCCGGTTGCCGACGGCGCTGCGATCGAGCGTGCCGGCGATGACGGTGCTGCCGGCGGTCTCGTTGCCGCTGAGCAGCAGGCGCGCGCCGCTGGCGATGGCCAGCGTCGGCGTGTTGAGGAAGCGACCCGTGGCGCCCAGGGTCAGCGTGCCGGCGTTGACGTTGACTGTGCCGACGCCGGCTGTGCCGGCCAGGGTGCTGTCGCCGGTGACGTTCAGCGTGCCGGTGCCGAGCGCGGCGCTGGCGGTCGAGCCGGCACCCAGGGCATAGGTCGCTGCCGTGAGCGTGCCGGTGCCCGACAGCGTGCCTGCCAGGTTCAGCGTGCCGATCGTCTCGCTGGCGTTGTCCAGGCGCAGCGTCCGCCCGCTGGCGACCGTCACCGCGGCCGAGTCGGACAGCCGGTTGCCGCTGCCGGCCGCCAGGCTCAGCGTGCCGCCGGCGACGTCCACGAGGGCCGTCGTGGCGGTGCCGGTGACCTGCAGCTCGCCGCTGCCGCTGTCGCCGCCGGTCTGGCGCAGCGTGCCGGCGCCGGAGATCGACTGCGCGACGGCGACCGTGCCGTTGCGGCTGTAGGCCAGCACCGCGCCGGCGTTGACGACGATGCCGCCGCCGGCGCTCAGCGCGCCGCCGTTGCTGCCGTTGCCGACCGTGAGCGTGCCGGTCTCCACGGTCGCGATGCCGGTGACGCTGACGTTGCCGTTGATGCGCGACGCGTTGCGGCTGACCAGCGTGCTGGTGCTGACGTTGTTGACGCTGTCGTTGTCGAGTACGTAGACGTTGGAGAAGAGCAGCCCGGGCCCGAGCACGGTGCCGCTGCCGGTCAGCTCGTTCACGGTCTCGTTGATCTCGAGTTGGATCGTGCCGCCGGCCGGCAGCTGAAGGTTCGCGGTGTCCGCGATGTGCCCGCCGGACGGAATCACGTCGTTGCTGAGGCGCAGCGTGCCGCCGTTGTTGATGCGCACCAGGCTGCCGTCGTAGCGGCCGGCCAGCGTGGCGTCGCCGGTGGTCGTCAGCGTGCCTCCGTCCAGGACGGTGGCGAACTCGATGCGGCCCCCGCTTTGGAAGGTGGTGCCGCCGCTTGCCGTCAGCCTGAACGCCCCGTTCAGCGTGCCGGCCAGCGTCAGGCTGTCGATGGTGTCGTCGCGCCCCAGGGTCAGCGTGCCGTCGGCGACGACGGTGACGTCGGCGCTGGCCGCCAGGTTCGACGATGCGCCGAGCACCAGCGTCGACCCGTCGCCGACCTCGACGCTGCCCACGCCGGCCGGGGCATTCAGCGTCGCGCTGCCGGCGCCGCTGACCGTGAGCGCCCCGCCGCCGAGGGCACTGCCGACCAGTGCGCCGGGCTGCAGCGCATAGGTGCCGGCGCTCAGCGTGCCGGTGCCGGAGAGCGTGCCGGCCAGCGTCAGCGAGCCGATCGCCTCGTTGCTGGTGCCCAGCGTGAACGTGGCGCCCGCGGCGACGCCGACGCTGGCGCTGTTGCCCAGGCGGTCGTCGCTGCCGTTGGCGAGCACGAAGCTGCCGGCGTCGACCTGGACGGTGGTGATGTTCGGCGCGGTGCCGTTCAGCGTGAGCGCACCGCTGCCGCCGGCGCGCCGCAGCGTGCCGCCGGTGCCGCCGATGTTGCCCAGCCCGATTGGGCCGTTGCGGTCAAAGGACAGCGTGGCGCCTGTGTTGACCGCCAGCGTGCCGGCGCCGGTGAGTGCGCCGCCGGTGGCGCCGTCGCCCACCGTCAGCGTGCCGCTGGCCACGGTGCTGGACGTGGCCACCGACAGCGTGCTGCGGATGTTGGCCGCGGCGCCGTTGGCCGTCAGCGTGCCGGTGCTCAGCGTCGCGGCGCCCGACAGCGTGCCGGCCAGACTCAGCGAGGCGATGGTGTCGGCCGCATCGACGCGCAGTGTCGCGCCGCTGGCGACCGTGAGCGCCGCGACGTCGTCGAGGCTGCCGCCCGTGTCGACGACCAGGGTGCCGGCATTCACGGCCACCGCCGCGGCGCTGCTCGCGCGCTGCAGCGTGGCGCTGCCACCGCCGGCCGCCACGGTCAGCGCGCCGCCACCGATGGGGGTCTGCACGAGGGCGCCGGCGCGCAGCGTGATGCCTCCGCTGGCGGTCAGCGCAAAGGTGTCGCCACCGAGCGTGCCACTCAGGTCCAGGTTGGCCACGGGCTTGGCCGCGGCCAGCGTCAGCGCGCCGCCGGTGGCCACCGTGACCGCGGCGGAGTTGGAGAACGCGGCTGCGTTGCCCACCGTCAGCGTCGCGCCGCCGTTGACCTGCACCGTGGTGCCGGTGGTCGTGGCGCTGATCTGGCTGGAGCCCGAGGCGGCGGTGATGCTGCCGCCGACGGTGACCGGGATGTTGAGGTTGCCGCCGCCGGTGAGCGTCAGGTCGCCCATGGCGAGGGTGCCGGCCCCGGTCTGCGCCAGGCTGCCACCCAGCGACAGCGAACCGATCTGCTCCTGCACGTTGCCGACGTCGAGCACGGCGCCGGCGGCCACCGTGACCGCGGCGCCGTCGGCGATGCGGTTGTTGGACGGTGTACTGGCCAGGGTCAGCGTGCCCGCCGCGACCTGCACAGCGCCGATGCCGGGCAGCGCGCCGTCGAGCGTCAGCGAGCCGCCGGCCAGGCGGAAGGTGCCGCTCCCGGCGATCGGGGCCGAGTTGATCACCACGCTGGACAGGTTGGAACTGCCGCTGCGGTTGACCGCCAGCGTGCCGGCGGCGTTGACGGTCAGCGCGCCGGTGTTGGCGATGACACCAGTGACGCCGCCGTTGCCGGCCTGCAGCGTGCCGCCGTCGATGGTGACAATGGTCGCACTCAGCGTGCCGGTCAGCACCAGCGAGCCGGCGCCCGCCTTGGTGAACGGGAAGGCGCCGGTGATGTTGCTGCCGACCGTGCTGTTGCCGCCGAGCGTCCAGGTCGTGGCTGCGGTGCGATCGACGTTGCCGACGAGGTCCACGGTGCCGGCGCCTAGGTTGGCGCCGAGCGAGTGCACACCCGTGCCGCCGTTGCTGCTGAGGGTCAGCGCTCCGCCCACGCCGAGCGCGGCACCGACGCTGACGGCGCCTGCGGGGTTTCGGGTGCTGGAGCCGGGGTCGTTGGCCGACAGCGTCAGGTTGCCGCCCACCGTGACCGGCGCGTTGATGCCGACCAGGCCGCCGGCGCGCAGCGTCAGGCTGCTGGCGCTGCCGGAGTTGACCGCGGCATTGATGCTGATGTTGTTGTTGGCCTGCAGTTCGACGTTGCCGGCCACGAGCTGGGCGACCAGCGCGGCGGCGGTGATGCGGCTGTTGAGCCCTGGGTCCCCGAAGTCGATGCCGCCCGGCCCCAAGTCGTCGCCCGGCGTGCCGTCGTCGTTGAGGTCGGGCGCGCTGGCCTCGATCAGGATGTTGGTCGGGTCCAGCAGCAGCGTGCCGAAGCGGCCGGCAGGGGCGGTCAGGTCGGCGCTGCCGCGGTAGTCCAGGAAGCCCTTGCCCGAGACCTCGACCAGCCCGCCGTCGCCGCCGCGCGCGCCGCCGCGCGCCGCGGCATGGCCGGCGAAGCGCGTCGCCTCGTCGGACCAGACGACGGCGCGCCCGGCGTCGCCCAGATCCGTGGCGCTGGCGTCCAGCAGCGCGCCCTCGCGCACGCTGACCATGGCGGCGTTGCGCACGTCGGCGTTGGCGCCCCGGTAGTCGCCGCCGACGCGGACGCTGCCGCCGCCGGCCGTGCCGCTGGCGTCGAGGCGGGCGCCGCGGTCGATCAGGACCCGGTTGCCCTGCACCAGCACGTCGCCGCCGCGCGCCCCGGCGCCCGGGCCCTGGGCGTCCAGCGTGCCGGCGACGCGCGTGACGCCGTTGGCCCCGCCGTCGATCACGATGCGCCCTTCGCGCACGCCCAGCGTGCGCGCCTGCACCACGCCCTCGAGGTTCAGCACCGTGTCGGTCAGGCCGGCGCGCGCCGCGGCGCGCAGGTCGGCGACGCCGCCGTCGGCCACCACGTGGCCCAGCATCTGCAGGCGCGATTCCAGCGCGTCGCTGCGCACGTTGAAGAACACCAGGCCGTCGCCGTCCAGGTCGACCAGCACCTCGCTGGCGGCGGCCAGGCCGACACGCGGGGCGGCGATGCGGCCGCCCACGTCCAACTGCGGCGCGACGAGCACCACGCTGCGGTCGGCCCTGATGTCCCCATCGGCGCGCAGCGCCCCGGCACCAGCCCCGCGGCCGAGCTGCAGGCGGCCCGAGGCCACGTCGTCCTGCGTGATCGCCAGCGTGCTGGCCACCAGCGAGCCGACGTCGATGCGCGACGTTGCGCCGAACACGATGCCGCGCGGGTTGATCAGCCAGACGCCGCCGTTGCTGCTGAGCGAGCCGTAGATCAGCGAGGGGTCGTCGCCGAGCACGCGGTTGAGCAGCACGGCATCGCGCGAGGGCTGCTGCACGACCACGCGTTCGTCGGCGGCGATCGAGAAGCTGGTCCAGTCCAGGCCGGCACGCGGCGTGGTCTGGCGGATGTCCATGCGGCCCGGCGCCGGGCGCGACACCGTGGTCTCGCCGAAAGTGGGCACCTCGCCCTGCGGCAGCGCGAAGCCGGCCGGTGCCGCGGCGGCCAGGCAGGCCGCGAGGCTGATCTGGCGAAGCGCGATGCCATGGCGACGCCGCAGGGCCGGGGCGGCGGCGGTCGGGCGCTTGCTCGGATTCATCTGTTTCCCTCGCCGCTTCAGTTGAACAGCATCGCCGCCTGCAGGTACACGCGCACCTTGCTGCGGTCGTCTTCGTTGCGGGCCTCGCCCGCGACGGGGCGCGCGACCGACAGCCTGAACGCGAACTCGTTCGGTCGCACCCAGGCCAGCCCGATGCCGGCGCCCCCGAACCGGGCATGGTTGCTGCGGGCGCTCAGGTCGCCACTGCCGCGGGGCCGGTGGCGGTACTGCACGTAGCCGCCGTCGGCGAAGACGCTGAAGACCATCTCGCGCGCGATGCGGCCCAGCCACGCCTCCGGCGGCAGCACCCGCAGCTCCAGCGTCGCCACGGCGCCGATGTCGCCGGTGCCCTCGCCGGCCGCGAAGGCCCGCACGCCTTCGGGGCCACCGACGCGGAACTGCTCGGTGGTGTCGAGGTTGTTCACCGCGTGCTGGCCGCGCAGCGCCGCATACAGAAGCGCACGCCCGGTGACCAGGTCCTGCAGGCGCGTGTAGCCATACGTCAGCTTGGTGTAGCGCTCGTCGTCGTCCAGCGCAGGGTTGCGGCCGTCCGGGTACTTCAGCTGGCCGGCTGCGAAGCCGAACTCGTAGGTGTTGACGCCGCCGCCGAGCAGGCTGTCGCGGAAGTCGCCGGTGGCGCCCAGCACGACGGCGTCGACACCCTTGCGCGCGCGGCTGTTGAGGTTGCGGTCCTCGTACTGCTTGTGCTCGAGCGACAGCAGCGTGAACAGGTTCAGGTTGCGTGCGCGCACCACCGGGTACAGGCCGTAGGCATTGACCGTGGTGGCGATGCCGTTGAGGTCGAGCGGGAACCGTTCCTTGTCGAGCTGGTAGCGCACGCCGGAGACCGAGGTGCCCAGCTTCAAGCCGTCGCTGCCGACGGGCGTCGTGTAGCCCAGCAGCGCGAAGCCCAGCCCGCCGGTGTGCGAGGCCAGCACGTTGGCCGTGAAGCCGTCGCCACGGCCGAAGGGGCTGTTCATCTGCAGCAGGCCCGACAGGCGGTACTCGCCAAGCGCCTTGGAGCCGTTGGTGTCGGCCTCCACCTTGCCGGCCCAGGCCGCCTCCGGCAGCGGGGTGACGACCAGCGTCGCGGTGCCCGGCTGGCTGCCGGCGCGTACCTCGAAGCGCGTGCTGATGCCGCGCAGGTCGTTTACGAGGAAGATGACGCGCTCGACATCGCGCACGCGCAGCACGCTGCCCGGGCGCAGGCGCGCCAGGTAGGCCTCGACGACCTCGCGGTCCACCGGCAGGCCATCGCGCCAGTTCAGCTCGACGCGGTCGAGCCGGCCTTCCAGCACCGCGATGCGCACGACGCCGTCGGTCGGCGTCTGCTCCGGCAGGTAGGCGTAGCCGAGGTAGAAGCCCAGATCGCGCTGCAGGTAGCGCGTGACCTCGGCGGCCGCGCGGGCCAGGTCCTCGAAGCCGCGCTGGGCGCCCGTGTAGCGCTGCGTCAGCGCCGGCAGCGCGGCGCGCAGCCTGTCCGGTGCGTCGTCGTCGACGGCGTAGGCGCGCACGTCGAGCCGGATGTCGTCTTCGGGCTTGCCCAGTTCACGCGGGGGCTCGCGGGTCGGCCGCGGGTCGGTGGCGTCGGGCTGGCGAAGGGGTGGCGTCAGTTCGGACGCGGGCGGCACGACCTCTGGGGTGCGCACGGGTTGAGCAGAGGCCGCCGCGCCCATTGCGATGGCGGCCGCCCCGCAGAGGGCAGCGGACACACGGCGCCAATGGCAAGGATCCAAAGTACTCACAGTGCGGACCCCCTCGCTGACGTTGACGTGTTGACGTATCGTGATCCCGGTTCATGTTAACCCTGCTGCCGACACCGAGACCGTGCCACGTTTCCCCCTGTCCATGGAACGACGGGCTGCCGTCCCATGGGCCGCACGGCCGCTGCGGCAGTGCGCCGAAGGGCCCCGTGCCCGACCAGGCCTTTCGTGAAAAGTACGAAGGGGGCTTCCCAGCCGTACGCGATGTTGCGACACTCCGGCGCCCCATCCGAACGGGATTGCCGTCGCGAGTCCTTGTGCGTAAGGCTTAGCGGCCGCGCGATCGATATCCCCCCGCAGCCTCGATGACCAACCTCGACACCGCCGACGCCCGCATCGCCGCCTGGCTGCTGCCGCTGGATGATTCCTCGGCGCCCTGCGGGCCCGACCTTGAGTACGACAACGCGTTCCTTGATCTCACCCGGGCCGCCGCGGGTAAACCCGAAAGCGAGATCGGCGACTCCAAGCGCGCCGCCGAGCCGCCCGACTGGCCGCGGGTGGCCGAGATGTCCGAGGAGCTGCTGGACCGCTCCCGCGACCTGCGCATCGCCACCTTCTGGCTACGCGCCGGCCTGCATCTGCACGGCTGGCGCGCGCTCGCTCCCGGGCTGAAGCTGATCAACGGACTGCTGCGCGAACTGTGGGAGGGCGTGCACCCGCTGCCCGACCCCGACGACGGCGACCCCTACGGTCGCGTCAACGCGCTCACCGTGCTGCGCGACCACAACGGCCTGCTGGCCGACCTGCGCGTGGCGCGTGTCGTGCGCGACCGTGCCATCGGCGAGATCGACGGCCGGGCGGTGGAACTGGCGGCCGGCATCGCGGAGCCGCTGTCTAGCGAGGCAGTGCCGCCGCTGGACCCCCAGCGGCAGATGGTGGCCGCCGCGGTCGAGCGCCTGCCCGCCCTGCGCGCAGATGCCCTCGAGGCGCTGACCCTGGTCGGCGAACTGGCCCGGCTGGCCGATGAACGCCTGCCCGGCGACGCGCCGGACTTCAAGCCGCTGCTGGCCATGGTGCGTGCGGTCGCCGCCCTGATGCCGCCAGAGGCCGCGGCGGAAGGCGATGTCGCCGGGGACGGTGACGGCGAATCCGGTGAACCCGGCGAGGCCGACGCCCCGGCGCGCGGTGGCAAGCGGGGGCTGTCGGGCAACGTCACCTCGCGCGAGGAGGCGCTGCGTGCGATCGACCTCGTCTGCGAATACCTGCAGCGCGCGGAGCCCACCAACCCGGCCGCGCTGTTCCTGCGCCGCGCGCGCCACCTGGTCAACCACAACTTCCTGCAACTGATGAAGGAACTGGCGCCCGATGCGATGCCCGAGGTCGCGCGCATCGTCGGCGTCGACCCGGACACGGTCGAGATTCCCCAGAACGAGTGACCCGGGCCGATCGGGCCTTGACGAATCGGCGCAGTTACAGGACAACTTGGTGCTTACTTCGACCTTGCACTTTCAGGAGCTTGCATGAGCAGCAGCCAGAAATTCATCGCCCGCAACCGCGCCCCGCGGGTCCAGATCGAGTACGACGTCGAGGTCTACGGCGCCGAGAAGAAGGTGCAGCTGCCCTTCGTGATGGGCGTGCTCTCCGACCTGTCGGGCAAGCCTGCCGAGCCGCTGGCACCGGTGGCCGACCGCAAGTTCCTGGAGATCGACGTCGACAACTTCGACGCCCGCATGAAGGCGATGAAGCCTCGCGTGGCCTTCCAGGTGCCCAACACGCTGACCGGCGAGGGCAACATGAGCGTCGACATCACCTTCGAGAGCATGGACGACTTCAGCCCCGACGCGGTGGCGCGCAAGGTCGATTCGCTGAGCAAGCTGCTTGAGGCTCGTCAACAGCTGCAGAACCTGGTCACCTATATGGACGGCAAGGGCGGTGCCGAGGAACTGATCGGCAAGCTCATGAACGACCCTGCCCTGCTGGGCTCGCTGGCCTCCTCGGCCAAGCCGTCCGAAGGCTGACGTCGGCGCATCGCCCAGCCCCCCCCGATAACGCAGCATCCGCAGGAGACGCCGAATATGGCTGAAGCGCAGAGTTCGTCGGCACTGGCCAGTGTCGAGATGGAAGGCAGCGACCTCGCGTCGCTGCTGCAAAAGGAGTTCAAGCCCAAGAGCGAGGACG
>JBILSW010000057.1:0-10240 GCA_044371895.1 Rubrivivax sp. | reverse complement strand
GCCGTGCCGCGGCGACGGCAACTTGACCCGGCGTGCATCCACGAATCCCGGGCCGATTCATGTCCCCACGGCAGCGCGTCGCGCGACTGAGGGCGTCGGGTCGGAACGCGCGCACTCAGCAGTGTGCGACCGTGGGTGCCCAGCCTTGAACCAGCCCGCAGGCTCTCGCGTGAAGTGGCTGGATGGCCGCTGAGAGGCAGCCACCGCGAGTTCAATGCTCAGTCCCCCTTACGGCAACCGCCGCAGCGCTGCCGTCCAGCTGGGCGAGGCAGGAGACCGCATTGGGTCGACGGCAACGGCGGGCAGTTGTTTCCCAGAAAGCTGAAGATCATCGCTGCGATCCTGGCACAGCCAGTGACTTGAGGGATCCTCATGCACCTGGGGCTGCAGGCCGGCTGTGGACGCAGGAGCGCGCCTGCGCGCGGTCCTCCGCCTCAAGGGGCTCGCGCTTGCAAGCGCGAACGCGGCTCGCAGGGCCGGGCACCCCCGGGCGCCAGCCCGTGACCAGGCGCTTCAATCGCCCTGACGCCGCCCAACCGCGACCGTTCAGGCGACCCGATGCACAGGGCCGCTGGAGTCGGCCGCGTCCGAGGGCTTGCGGTACCGGTGAGCGCGGCCTGATGACAAGGTGTAACCCGCAGACGGCGTCCGAGAGAGAGCACTTCCGCTGCGCTCTCAACGCTCGACGGATTTCAGTGAGCCACACAGACCGACTCAAGCGCGTCTGGCGCCGTCTTCGGGGTGCCGCAGGGAAGAGAGGTGGAGCTTGGAAACACCGTCCTCTCAGGGAAGGTCGCGGAGGTTGGGAGGTTGATCTGAGTTCGGTGGCCTGTGAGCCGAGCTCACGGGCCGGTGTACCGCGAGGCCCGGGGCGCGACGCGGCGCCCCGGGCCGTCGATCAGCGCTCAAATGTGGCCGACAGCTGGCCGAGCACGCCGTAGTCGACCGCGATACGGTCCCCGGGCCGGATGTCGATCGGCACCATGCACGTGCCGGTGGAGACGAACTGGCCGGCCTTCAGCGGGACGCCGAGCGACGACAGTTCGTTGACCAGCCAGGCGAGCGCCACGCGCGGATCGTCCAGCACCGCGGTGCCGTTGCCTTCGCGGGCGGTGCGACGGCCGTCCGCGTGAAGAGTGACGCCCATCACGCGATGTGTGCGCAGGTCGATCGAGCGCCAGCCGGGTGTCGCCGGGGCGCCGAGGACGAAGCGGTGCGCGCAGGCATCGTCGGCAATCAGCTGTGCCTCGCCGGCCCGAGCGAAGTCGGTGAAGCGGGAGTTCGGCACCTCGATCGCCGGCAGCAGCGCACCGACAGCGTCGAGCACCTCCTGAACCGAGTACGCGGCCGCCCGCGGCTCGATCGTGCGGTCGATGCGGAACGCGAACTCCGGCTCGGCCACGCACATCCTGTTGCCGGTCAGCGACACAACGGCGCCGTCGGCATCGACCTGGCCGCCGATCACGCGCCCGGCCAGCGGGCCACCGACACCGATGTGAGCCTGGCCGGCAGCGCTCGTCGCGGCGATCTTCCAGCCGACGACGTCCTGGCCGGCGACCTGCGGCAGCCAGGCCTGGATCGCGTGACCGCCCGAGCGGTCGGCCGGTCGCAGCGCCGGCGGCAAGGCTTCTAGCGACGTGCCCGCCTGACGGTGCGACCACAGCAGACGGGCCGCGGTCAGGTGGGCCTCGGCCGGTGAGCCGGGTTCGGAGTCGGGGGCGCCGCGAGGGTCCATGGTGGCTGTCGACGGAGTGACGCGAGGGCCCGATGCTACGGGCTGTGAGTTTTCGGCACCGCCTCTCGACATCATGTCGATTGCCCAACCACTGCCCGCTGCCTAGGATGCTGCGATGCCGACACCTCGAGGAGCAAGACGATGCTGAAGAAGGAAGCCGACAGAGGCCCGGGCGGCTTGGTCCTGATCATGGATTCGATCACCAAGGTGACGCCGGCCGACGCCGGCGCCATCGTGGTGTCCGCGTCGCACGGCGGGGCGAGTTCGGGCGAGTTTGCACTCGAGGTGCCGCTCAAGGCCGTCTTCTTCAACGACGCCGGGGTCGGCAAGGAAGGCGCCGGCATCGCCGCGCTCGCCATGCTGCAGGACCGCGGCGTCGCCGCAGGCACTGTCGCCCACACGAGCGCGCGCATCGGCGACGCCCAGGACATGTGGGACCACGGTGTCATTTCGCATCTCAACGACGCTGCGCGTCGCCTCGGGCTTGCCGTCGGGCAACCCCTGCGCACCGCGCTGCGGCAGCTAGTCGCCAGCTGAGCGACGTCTTCACCCCGCCACATCACCACAGGAGACTGCACATGAAGCACACCGCCTCGACTTCGTTCCTGGCCGGCCTCGCGCTCACCGCGCTGATGGCCGCCGGCCCCGCGCTCGCCAACGACGTCAAGGAGCGCGCGATCAAGCTCAGCTACGTCACCTCGAAGGACAGCCCGTACGGGCTCGGCGTCGCGAAGTTCGCCGAGCTGGCGGCGGCCAAGAGCGGGGGCAAGCTGAAGGTGCGCGGCTACTCCGACGGCCAGCTCGGCGCCGAGGTGCAGTCGATCTCGGCCGCCCAGGGCGGCGTGCTCGAGATGAGCCTCGTGTCGACCGCCGCCGCGGCAGGCAACGTCAAGGAACTCGCACTGTTCGACTTCCCATTCCTGTTCAACGACGAGCGCGAGGCCCATGCGGTGCTCGACGGCCCGGTGGGCCGGCAACTGCTCGACAAGTTCACCGACCGCGGCCTCGTCGGCCTGTGCTACTGGGAGGTCGGCTTCCGCCACGTGACGAACAGCCGCCGGCCCGTCACGAAGCTCGAGGACCTGAAGGGCCTGAAGATCCGCACCATCCAGAATCCGGTCTTCGTCGACGTCTTCTCGGCGCTCGGCGCGAACCCCACGCCGATGGCCTTCACCGAGGTCTACACCGCGCTCGAGAGCCGCGCGATCGACGGGCAGGAAACCCCGTACAACATCGTCTACACGAGCCGCTTCCACGAGGTGCAGAAGTTCCTCAGCGCCACCGGGCACATCTACGGCCCGGGGGTGATGCTCGTGGGAAAAAAGTTCTGGGACCAGCTCAGCGGCGACGAGCGCAAGATCCTGCAGGACTCCTGCGCCGAAGCGCGCGACTTCGAGCGCAAGGCCGTTCGTGACCTCGACGCCCGCGTGCTGACCGAGATGCAGGCCAAGGGCCTCGCCGTGAACGCCATCTCGCCGGCCGAGCGCGCCCGGATGCGCGAGGCGGTCAAGCCGGTGATCGAGAAGTACACCGCGGTGGTCGGCCCCGACCTCGTCAAGCAGGCTTACGCCGAGATCGAGCGGGTCCGGAAGCAGCGCTAACTTTGCTGGCGGCCGCGGGGCGTTGCGGCGAGCTGGCCCGCTGCTGCGCCAGGGCCGTCTCGCTGGCCCGCATCTCGGCGGCCAGCCACCGCGCCAGCGCCTCGACATCACCGCGGCCGTCGAGGTGCGGCGCGACCCACAGCACCAGCTTGCGCCGGCTCGGCACGAAGCCGAGCGGCGCGACGAGCTTGCCGGAGTGAAGGTCGTCGAGCACCAGCATCCTCGGCACGAGTGCCACGCCCAGGCCGCACACCGCGGCCTGGATTTGCAGGTAGAAGTGCTCGTACCGGGCGGCCACCTCCAGGGCCGGCCCCTGGTAGTCGGACGCCTCGACCCAGTCCTGCCAGCCTTCCAGCCGCGTCTTCGTCGCGAGCAGCCTCGCCTCGGCCAGCGCCTCGGGCCGGTCGATGCGGCACGCCGCCAGGTACTCCGGTGAACACACCGGCCCCACCCACTCGACCATCAGGTCGCGGAGGCGCGCGTCCTTCGGCGGCGTGATCGACGAGTTGCGGATCGCCAGGCCGATGTTGTCGCGCACGAAGTCGATGCGGTCGTAGTTCATGTTGAACTGCAACTCGACGTCGGGATGCTTCTGGTGGAAGCCGCCGATACGCGGCAGCAGCCAGTACATCATGATCGACGCCGAGCACGACAGCGTCAGCGGCCCGGGCCTCAGTTGCTCGACGCTCGCCTGGATCAGCCGGAATGCGGAACCGAGCCCTTCGGCCAGGCGCGAGCCTTCAGCGGTCGGCTGCGTCGGCCCGCCGCCCCGCTCGAGCAGGGCCAGGCCAAGCTGGTCCTCGAGCGCGCGGATGTGGCGGCTGACCGCGCCGTGGGTGACGAACAGCTCCCCCGCGGCCGCACTCATGCTGCCCAGCCGCACGGTGGCCTCGAAGGCGCGCAGGGCGTTCAGCGACGGGCGGGGGGTGGACGTGCGCATCGGGGTCGGGTGTGAGTTTTCATCGCAGCCCGACGAGATCATATCGTTTGGTGAACCGCCGACCCGTCACTACGATTCCTCGCAACGCACTCTGACGTTCTCTGTCGCTCACAGCCGCTCGCTACGGCCCGTCCGCCAGACACCCTGCCATGACGAACCCCACCTCTCGCTCCGAGTTCCGGGCCGCTTACCTGCTCGAAAGCTGCGAGCCGATCGAGCAGGCCGCGGAGGTCATCGCCGGCGAGCAGTCCAGTGGCACCTTTCTGCGCCTGGACAACGAAACCGCTGCCGTCAAGGAGCGCGCGCGGGCCCGGGTGGTTCGCATCGATCCGCTGCCGCCGACAGCGCGGCCTGCACTGCGCAGCGCGTTCGCCGAACGGCGTGGACGCACCGACCGCTTTCATCGCGGCCGCATCGAGATCGCCTTTCCGGTGGACAGCGTCGGAGCGAACCTCTCTACGCTGATGACGACGGTCGCAGGCAACCTGTTCGAGCTGGGCGAAGTCACCGGCCTTCGCCTGCTCGATCTCGACCTGCCGGCCGACTACGCCGCAAGGTTTCCGCGCCCGCGCTTCGGTCTGGACGGCACGCGCAGTCTCTCCGGCGTCCCCGCGCACCGGCCAATCATCGGCACGATCATCAAGCCGAGCGTCGGCCTGTCGCCCGAGCAGACCGCTGAGGTCGTCGACGCGCTGTGCGCCGCCGACATCGACTTCATCAAGGACGACGAGTTGAACGTCGACCCGGCCTACGCGCCCTTCGACGCCCGCTTGCGTGCCGTCATGCCAGTCCTTCACCGGCATGCCGACCGCCTGGGCCGCATGCCGATGTACGCCGTCAACATCTCCGGCTCGATCGACGACATGCGCCGGCGCCACGACGCCGTCGTCGCGCTCGGCGGCACCTGCGTGATGGTCAGCGTCAACACGGTCGGGCTATCGGGTGTCGAGCATCTGCGCAGCTACAGCGCGGTGCCGATCCACGGCCATCGCAATGGCTGGGGCGCCATGACGCGCTCGCCCAGCCTGGGCTATGAGTACGAGGTTTTCCAGAAGCTCTGGCGACTCGCCGGCATCGACCAACTGCATGTCAACGCCCTGCGCAGCAAGTTCTGGGAGCCCGACGAGTCGGTGGTCCGCTCGGCCCGCGCCTGCCTGACGCCGTTCGCCGGGGTCGACCCGATCATGCCGGTGTTCTCCTCGGCGCAGTGGGCAGGCCATGCGCCAGAGACCTTCGCCGCACTGGCTTGCACCGACTTGATGCACCTTGCCGGCGGCGGCATCATGGGCCACCCGATGGGCATTGCCGCCGGTGTGGCGAGCATGCGCGAGGGCTGGGAAGCGGCTATCGCTGGTGTGCCGCTGGAGGTTTATGCGCGCAGCCGCCCCGCATTGCGCGCTGCGATGGAGGAATTCGGAGGAATCCGTTAATGGCACCAGAGGCCACGACCGCCGGTCCGTTGAGACTGGCGTTCTACGGTGATGATTTCACCGGTTCGACCGACGCGCTGGAGGTGCTCGCGTTCGCCGGTCTTTCGGTGGCTTTGTTCCTCTCTCCACCCTCGGCGCAGGCGCTACGCCGGTTCGGCCAGCTCGACGCCATCGGTGTGGCGGGCGACAGCCGCGGCATGACGCCTGCCGAGATGGACGCCGCGCTGCCGGCGCAATTGCAGGCGCTGGCGCGCCTGGCGACGACGGTCCACTACAAGGTGTGCTCGACGTTCGACAGCGCGCCGGGCATCGGCAGCATCGGTCGCGTCATGGAGATCGCCCGACGCGACCTCGGTGCCGGCACGGTGCCGATCGTCGCAGGCAACCCGGCACTCGGGCGCTACTGCCTCTTCGGCAACCTGTTCGCCCGCTCAGGCACCGATGGCAAGGTGCACCGCATCGACCGTCATCCGATCATGAGCCGCCACCCGGTCACGCCGATGGACGAGGCGGACCTGACGGTGCACCTGGGCCGCCAGGCCGAGTTGGCGATCGACAAGCTGACGCTGGCCGATCTCGACCGCGGGCGCGAGGCCGTCGACGCGGTGTTCGCAGCGCTGCTTGCGGGTCCGGCTCAGGCGCTGCTTCTCGACGCAGCCACGCCAGCCCACCTGACCGAGCTCGGCCGCCTGCTGGAGCTCGAGGCCCGGCGCCGCGAGCGGCTGTTCGTGGTCGGCTCGTCGGGCGTCCAGTACGCGCTGACGCAGTGGTGGAAGGCCAATGGCCTGCCGACCCAGGACACCGGGCGCTTCGATCGCTTTCCTGCAGTCGATCGCGTGCTGGCGGTTTCCGGCAGCGCATCGCGCCTGACCGCGATGCAGATCGACGCCGCCGTGGCGGCGGGCTTCGCGGAGCTGCCCCTCAACGCGCGCGAACTGATCGACGACACCCAGTGGCTGCAGGCTTGCTCAACGGTGGTCGACGCCGCCGTCGCTCGGCTCTCCGAGGGCCGCAGCGTGCTGCTGCACACCGCGCGCGGCCCCGACGACCAACGCATCGACGAGATGCTCGACGCGCTCGCTGCCTCTGGACTCACGCCCACGGCGGCACGGCACGAGGGCGGACGCAAGCTCGGCCAACGGCTTGGCGAGGTCACGAGGGCCATTCTGGCGCGGGTGCCGCTGCGGCGCGTTCTGCTGTCGGGCGGTGACACCGCGAGCCAGGTGACGCAGGTGCTTGCACCCGAGGCCCTGACCATCGCCGCGCGGCTGGCGCCAGGCGCGCCGCTGTGCCGCCTGCATTCGGGCGACCCGCTCGACGGCCTCGAGGTCGTGCTCAAGGGTGGACAGATGGGCGACAGGGACTTTTTCGAAACAGCCCGACGCGGCTCGTGAGCCTCGGGCGGACCACGTAGGAAGAGGAATCAACATGACGAAGATCGCCGTGCTGGGCGCTGGTGGGAAGATGGGCTACCGCGTGTCGGCCAACCTCCGTGACACGCCCTACGAGGTGTCGCACATCGAGGTGAGCGAGGTCGGGCGCGCGCGCCTGCGCGAGCTGGGCCTGACCGCGAAAAGCGCCGATGAGGCGCTTCCGCAGGCCGATATCGTGATCCTCGCGATCCCGGACAGCGCGATCGGCAAGGTCACCCACCAGTTGGTCGGGCACTTCAAGCGCGGCGCGATCCTGATCGCCCTGGACGCCGCCGCGCCGTTCGCCGGCGAGCTGCCCGCGCGGGCCGACCTCACGATCTTCGTCGCCCATCCCTGCCATCCCTCCGTGTTCAACGACGAGTCCAACCCGGAGGCGCGGCGCGACTACTTTGGCGGGCTCAAGGCCCGACAAGCCATCGTCTGCGCGCTGATGCGCGGCCCCGAGGCCCACTACGCGCTCGCCGAGGACGTGTCCAAGCGCATGTACGCGCCGGTGATCCGCGCCCACCGCGCGACCGTCGACCAAATGGCGATCCTCGAACCCGTGTTGTCCGAGACCGTCACGGCGACCTGCCTGACCGTGATCCGCGAGGCCACCGACGAGGCCGTGCGCCGCGGCGTGCCGGCCGAGGCCGCGTTCGACTTCGTGCTCGGCCACATCAACGTCGAGCTGGCGATCCTGTTCGACCAGCTGCCGGGCGTGCGCATGTCCGACGCCGCCAACCGGGCGGTGGAGCGCGCGAAGGGCGAGATCTTCGCGCCCGACTGGAAGAAGGTGTTCGAGCGCGAGGCGATCACCGAGAGCATCCACGCGATCACGCGCGGCGCCTGAACGCCAGCAGGCGTCGTACGACGAGGAGCAGCGCATGTCCGCCCCCCCCACCTGGCTCGAAGTCGCCCTCAACGGTCCGTGGTCGCGTTCGCGCCAGCCGCGCATCCCCGTGCGCGCCGACGAGATCGTCGATGACGCGCTGCGCTGCGTCGACGCCGGCGCGGCCATACTGCACTTCCACGCCTACGACCCGCAGTCCGGCCGACAGCGCGACGACTACGACATCTATGCGCCCATCATCGAGCGCATCCGCGCCCGGACGGACGTAATCTGTTACCCCACACTGCCCTTTGCCGGGAGCGTCGACGCGCCCTCGCCGCTGACGCCGGCGCAGCGCTTCGAGGCCGTCGAGAGGTTGCTCGCCGCGGGGCTGATCGAGTGGGCGGTCGTCGACCCGGGGTCGGTCAACATCACCCACCTCGACGAGATCCCGGCCGGCAGGCAGGGCTTCGTCTACGCCAACCCCGAGTCGCACGTCCGTCACGGGCTCGCGCTCGCGCAGCAGCACGGCATTACGCCGTCATACGCGATCTACGAACCCGGCTTCATGCGCCTGGGCGCCGCGCTGCACCGCGCGTACCCGGGCGCGCCGGTGCCGATGTACCGGCTGATGTTCTCCGATCACATCGCATTCGGCTTTCCGCCGGTCCGCTGGGCGCTCCAGGCCTACCTGAAGCTGCTCGCGCTCGAGGCGCCCGGCGCGCCGTGGATGGTCGCTGGGCTCGGCGTCGAGATCGAGCCGCTGATCGAAGCGGCCGTCGCGAGCGGCGGCCACGTGCGCGTCGGGCTCGAAGATGCGCCGATGGGCTGCGAGCTCGGCAACGTGGCACTCGCCGAGCGCGCGCGACGGCGCATAGAGTCCTGCGGCACGCGGCTCGCCTCCACGGCCGAGGTGCGAGCGGCGCTCACGGCCGTGAGCCCAGCAGCGCGGGCCTGAAGGAGATCCCCTTGACCCGACTGATCGACCTGTACTGCAGCCTGCTTGAACGCACCATCGCACTGCTGCTGGCCGTCATGGTCGTGCTCGTGTTCGGCAACGTGGTGCTGCGCTATGGTTTCGACTCCGGGATCACGGTCAGTGACGAGGTCTCGCGCTGGTTGTTCGTGTGGTTGACCTTCCTCGGGGCGATCGTCGCGCTGCGCGAGCACGGACACTTGGGAACCGACCTGGTGGTCTCCCGGCTCAACCGCACAGGCAAGCGCGCGTGCCTGGTGACCGGGCAGCTCCTGATGCTGTGGGCGACTTGGCTGCTGCTCGACGGCAGCCTGACGCAGGCCCGCATCAACATCGACGTCCAGGCACCGGCCACCGGCGCTTCGATGGCGATCTTCTACGCCGCGGGCATCGTCTTCGGGGCCTCGACGGGACTGCTGCTGCTGCGCGAGCTGTGGCGCACGCTATCGGGCCAGATGCGCGACGACGAGCTGGTGATGGTGCAGGAGTCGGAGGACTTGGCGCAGGTGCAGGCACTGCACCTCGATCAGCAGCCTCCACTCGACCAGGGGCCTGGATCGTCGTCGCGTCGCTGACCCGCCAGAGCACCACCATGACCGTCGTCGTCTTCCTTGGAGCGTTGTTGGCCGCCATGGCCTTGGGCGTGCCGATCGCTTACGCACTGCTGCTGTCCGGGGTCGCGCTGATGCTGCACCTGGACATGTTCGACGCGCAGATCCTTGCGCAGAACGTCATCAACGGCGCCGACAGCTTCCCGCTGCTGGCCGTGCCCTTCTTCATGCTCGCTGGCGAGATCATGAACGTAGGCGGTCTATCGCGGCGCATCGTGAACCTCGCCACCGCGCTGGTGGGGCACTATCGCGGTGGCTTTGGCTATGTGGTGATCGTCGCGGCGGTGATGCTCTCGGCGCTGTCGGGATCGGCCGTGGCCGACGCCGCGGCGCTGGCCGCGCTGCTGCTGCCGATGATGGTCAAGGCCGGCCACGACAAGGCGCGTTCCGGCGGTCTGGTCGCCGCGGCTAGCGTCATCGGGCCGATCATCCCGCCGTCGATCGGCTTCGTGATTTTCGGCGTGGCGGCAAACGTGTCGATCACCAAGCTGTTCCTGGCGGGCATCGTGCCCGGCTTGCTGATGGCCGCCGCGCTCGCCATCACCTGGTGGATGGTGGCCCGTCGGGAGCAGGTGGTGCCGCCGCCGCGGGCCTCCCGCGCCGAGGTGCTCAAGGCGCTGCGCGAGTCCACCTGGGCGCTTTCTCTGCCGGTGATCGTGCTGGTCGGCCTCAAGGCGGGCGTGTTCACGCCCACCGAGGCGGC
>JBILSW010000056.1:0-10297 GCA_044371895.1 Rubrivivax sp. | reverse complement strand
GTCGACGCCTGCATGCGGCAGCTGTGCGCCACCGGCTGGCTGAACTTCCGCATGCGCGCCATGCTCGTGAGCTTTGCCGCCTACCACCTGGGCCTGCACTGGCGCGAGCCCGGGCTGCACCTGGCGCGCCAGTTCCTCGACTTCGAGCCCGGCATCCACTGGAGCCAGATGCAGATGCAGAGCGGCACCACCGGCATCAACACGCTGCGCATCTACTCGCCCGCCAAGCAGCAGGCCGAGCAAGACCCCGACGGCACCTACGTGCGCCGCTGGCTGCCCGAGCTGGGCACGCCGGCCTACCCGCAGCCCATCGTCGAAGAGCGCGCGGCACTGGCCGACATCAAGGCCCGGCTGTACTCGCTGCGCCAGACGGGCACGGCCCGCGACGAGGCCGACGCCATCCAGGCCCGCCACGGCTCGCGCAAGGCCGGCCTGCCGCCCAGCGCCGGGCGCCCGGCGCGCCCGCGCCGCCAGCGCGCCGCCACCCCCGACGACGCGCAGGGCGAACTGTTCTGACCACAATGCGCCGCATGGTGATGGACAACGACCCCCTCTGGCGGCTGCGCTACGCGCTGGCCGGCCTGGGCGTGGCGCTGCTGCTGTCGGTGTTCATCGCCGCGGGGCTGGGGCGCGTGCTGGGCGACGCCTTCGCCGGCACCTACGGCGCGCGGGTCACCGTCTACGCGCTGCTGATGCTGCACGTGGTGGTGGGCGCGGGCGTGCTGTTCGTCAAGGTGGCTCAACACGAGACGCGGCCGCTGACGGCTGGCCGCGTGCTCAAGTGGCTGGCCAGCCTGTGGCTGTGGCCGCTCCTGCTGCTGGGGCGCCGGCCGCCAGCCAAGGCCGACTGAGCGCCGCCGACTGAGCGCCGCTACTGCGACTGCAGGATGCGCCGCCCGGCCAGCTGCTGCACCGGCCGCGCGTTCATCGGGTAGATGCGCGCGAACAGCTCGATCTGCTCGGCCGACAGCGTCACCGGCTGCCGCATCACCACCCAGCGCACGCCCTCGGTGCAGGGCGGCGTCGTCAGCGAGCCCATGTAGGTGAAGTAGCGGCGGTCGTCCGGCAGCAGGTCCTGCAGCGGCAGCGCCGCGCGCGCCGGCACTTCCTGGCCCTGTTCCAGCGGCAGGTTGTTCCACACCGTCTGCACCACCGCGTTCGCCGGCCCGCGGTCGAAGAGCAGGGCCACGATGGCCAGGTTGCCCTGCGCGTCGCGGTGCACGAGGTGGGCCGACATCTCGAACTGCCGGCCGTCGATGCGGTGCTCCG
This sequence comes from Rubrivivax sp., assembly GCA_044371895.1. Lineage (GTDB taxonomy): Bacteria > Pseudomonadota > Gammaproteobacteria > Burkholderiales > Burkholderiaceae_C > Rubrivivax. The sequence continues at coordinate 9,028 of JBILSW010000056.1, read as the reverse complement.
ACGGGCGGTTGAAGTGCAGGTGCAGCAGCTCGAAGCGCTGGCCGCCGATCTCGACGTGGCTGCCGGGCACGAAGTTCGCCTGCACCGTGCGGCCGCTGTCGATGACGCCGAAGCGGCTGTCGCCCCAGGCGAAGACCACGGGATCGAGGTCCACCGCCAGGCCGCCGCGGATGTCGATGGGGCTCTGGCGCTGGCCGTTGCCACAGAGCCGGTACTCGGGTTTGAGCCGCGCCCAGGCAACGGGCGCGCCATCGCCCTGGTAGGCCCACTCGGCCGCCAGCGCGGGAGGCGCCACGGGGGCGGGCGCCGATGGCGCGGCAGCGGACTTGGGCGGGCGCGCCACGCTGCGCGCGCTGGGGGTTGCAGCGGCAGGCGCGTCGCTGCGCGACACCACCTTCACCGACGTGGGGCTGGTCACGACGCTGCGCACGGCCTGGCCCGACAGGCGGCCGGTGAGGCGCTGGCGCAATTGCTTCAGCGACTCCTCGTCGGAGGTGGCGGCGGCCTTGGGGTCGGAGCGCGGGGCCGTGCGGTCGCTGGCGCCCGAGGCCCCGCCCTCAGCGGGACTCGCCACGCGTTCGGCCGTGGCCTCTGAGCCGCCGCCATGGCGCATCGGCCGCAGCTGCGGCGGGTTGGCGGCGGCCAAAGCCGTGAACAGCGCCAGCGCAGCCAGCACGCCGGATCGGACGGGACGGATGGGCCAGGGGGGCGACGGTCGGACGCTCATCCCCGACTTATCGGCCGCCCGCCGCGCCGGCTTGAGTGCCCCTGCCCCTGCGCGCACGCGGGGAGTGGGCGCGGTGCTTCAATGCGGCACTCCATGGTTGTATCCCTGCCCTGCCCCCTGCCCCGTCGGCGGCTCGTGCTCGCCGGCGGCGCCGCCGCGCTGGCCCTGCCCCGGCTCGCCATCGCGGCGCCTGCCGCCGTCGTGCTGCCGCCCATGGCCGAAGGCCCCTTCTACCCGCGGCCCGACTGGCGGGCGAACGGACCCTTTGCCGGCGACTGGGACGCCGACCTGACCCGCGTCCAGCGCGGCGGCCACGTGCGCGTGGCCGCGGGCGAGCACCTGGCCCTGGCCCTGCAGTTGCGCGACAGCGCGGGCCGCGTCATCGACGGGGCGCAGATCGAGATCTGGCAGTGCGACACCCGGGGCCGTTACCGCCACCCCCGCGACGGCGGCACGCCGTCGGGCGTGGATGAGGGCTTCCAGGGCTACGGCGAGGCCCGCACGGCTGGCGGCGGCGACGCGAGCTTCCGCACCATCCGCCCAGCGCCCTACCTCGGGCGCACGCCGCACATCCACCTGAAGCTGCGGCACGCGAGCTTCGGCGAAGTCACCTCGCAGCTGTTCGTGGACGGCGATGCCGGCAACGCCAGCGACTTTCTGTGGCGCCGCCTCGGCAGCGCCGAGCGCACGGCGCTCGGGCTCAAGCTGGAGCCCGCCTCCGAGAGCGGGCTGCGCTGGCAGGCCCGGCACACCCTGGTGTTGCCGGCCTGACCGCGGGAAAAGTGTGAAGTCGACCGATAGGCCGGATTCTGTGCGGCGCCCGCGCCTCGCAGCGCGCACGCCGTGACCGCCATTCCTCTGGGCCGGGAGTCGCCCCCCGGCTCGGTGCCACCTACCCGCCGGCTCCGCGGGCCGCCTCATTGCCGGCCTATGGGGTGTTGCTGCGCGTAGAGATTGCCCGTTTCACCCAGACCGGGGCGCAGCCCCGGTCTGGGTGGCTGCTCGGAGGCGGCTCGCGCCGCCTTCGGGCAGCTTGCGCTGCCCTCTCGCCGGCTTGCGCCGGCGCCTCGCAGAGCACCCGCGTCGGGAACCCCGGCCTGACTCGTCTCTGTTGCTCTGATCCTCACCTTGCGGTGGACAGCCGTTAGCTGCTACGCCGCCCTGTGCAGTCCGGACCTTCCTCCAGTGCCGGGTTTCCCCAATCGCACCAGCGGCGGTCTGGTCGGCTTCACGGGCCCGATTGTCCCACCGTGGCGGGGGCGTGCCGACCGAAGCCACCGGCATCGGTGCTCTGGCCGCCACGTTCAGAGGTTCGACGTCGCTCGTCGGCGCCGCCGCTCGCGCCGAATGAGCACGGCCCAGCCCCAGTAGACGAGGAAGTAGGCCGCCATTCCCAGAACGACGCCGGCCATCGGGAAGCCCACGAGCAGCGCCGGGCCCCACGACAGCACCTGGTCCCAGAGGGCGCCGGCCCAGGTGCCGGGCTGGCTCCACCGCCAACCCACTGCGCCAGGCACGGGCTGCGCTGCCTTGGCCGCAGGAAGCACCAGCGAGCCCAGAAAGGCCGAGAGTGCCCAGATCGGTGCCATCGTGAACGGGTTCGTCAGCCACGTCGCCGCCGCGGCGGCGGCCACGTTGGCCCGCAGCATGACGGCAGCTGCCATCGCCACCGGCATCTGCAAGGGCACCGGGAACACACCGATGCCGATCCCCAGGGCCACGCCCAGGGCGACGCCGCGCCGATGCAGCACCCACAGCCGCGGGTGCTCGCGCAGGTAATGACCGAGCCGGCCAAAACCCCGCGTATCCGCGAGGGTCTCGGCCGTAGGCAGCCAGCGGCGAAGGCGTTTCTTGAATTCGGCCATGGGACGTGGATTCTGAATCAACGGCCCCACGGCCGAACGGGCGAAGCAGACCCGGGCACGCGGCGGCGTGGCCGCCGGCCGCGACGCCGGATTGCCCCGTGTCAGCAAGCCGGCGCGGTCAGGTCTGCTCCGCCACGGCCACGTCGCGACGCGTCTTCCACAGCGAGAACAGCACGCCGCCGGCCAGCAGGCCCGCGGTCACCGACAGGCTCAGCGCCGCGGGCACCTTGCCGTCGAACAGCCAGTCGCCGAGGAAGATCTTGCAGCCGATGAAGATCAGCACGATCGACAGCGCGTACTTCAGGTAGTGGAAGCGGTGCACCACGGCCGCCAGCGCGAAGTACAGCGCGCGCAGACCCAGGATGGCGAAGATGTTGCTCGTGTAGACGATGAAGGCGTCGGGCGTGATGGCGAAGATCGCCGGCACCGAATCGATCGCGAACACCAGGTCGGCGATCTCCACCAGCACCAGGCACAGGAACAGCGGCGTGACCCACAGCACCAGCTTGCCCGTCCTGGGATCGGGCTGGCGCACCAGGAAGGCCTGGCCGTGCAGCTGCTCGGTCACGCGCAGGCGCTTCCTGAGGAACTTCAGCACCGGGTTGTTCTCGATGTCCGGCTTGCTGTCCATCATCACGATCATCTTGATGCCGGTGGCGATCAGGATGACGGCGAAGAAGTACATCACCCAGGCGAATTCCGCCACCAGCGCAGCACCCAGGCCGATCATGATGGCGCGCAGCACGATGACGCCCAGGATGCCCCAGAACAGCACGCGGTGCTGGTACTCGCGCGGCACCGCGAAGTACGTGAAGATCATCGAGATGATGAACACGTTGTCCAGCGCCAGCGTCTTCTCCACGAGATAGCCGGTCACGTAGAGCTGCACCGCCGTCCATGCGCGCTCGCCAGGCTCGGCGGCTTCGGCGATCTGCGGGTCGATCGAGCTGGTGCCTGAGTAGGTGTAGTAGATCCAGTACACCGCCCCGGCCCAGGCCAGGCCCAGGCCGATGTACAGGGCCGACATGTTCAGGCTCTCGCGCACACCGATCTCGTGCGCCTCGCGGTTCATGATGCCGAGGTCAAAGGCGAGGATGGTCAGCACCACGGTGATGAAGGCCAGCCAGATCCAGACCGGCATGCCCAGCCAGAGGGTGAAGAGTATGTCCATGATGGATGAGCAGTGTTTCGGAGTGCAGGGATGGCTCGTCAGAACACGACGACCGCGGCCGACGCGATGGCCAGCAGCGCGGCGATCACGCCCAGCCGAGAGAAGGTGGTGTCCATCGGTGCCGGGGAAGCTTGCGAAGGCACGGATGATGGTGTCTTGCCAAATTCGTCTCAAGCGCACTTATCATGATCGAAACTTCGGTTTTTCCGAAGCTGTTGCAGCACCGCAAGGCCATGCCCTCTCTCAACTACCGGCACCTGCACTATTTCTGGGTCGTGGCCAAGGAAGGTGGCTTCGCGAAGGCCGCGCTGCGGCTGGACATGGCGGTGCAGACGGTCAGCGCCCAGGTCAAGGAGCTCGAGCGCGAGCTGGGCCACCAGCTGCTGAAGCCGGTGGGCCGTCGGGTGGCGCTCACCGAGGCCGGCGCGGCGGCGTTCTCTCGGGCCGAGGAGATCTTCCGCATCGGACAGGAGCTGCCGGTGGCCGTCAGCGACGCGGCCGGTCGGCGGTCGGTCCGGCTCTCGGTGGGCTTTTCCGATGGCATCTCCAAGCTCGCGGCGCGGGCGCTGCTGCAGCCGGCGCTCGAGACACCCGACCTGCACCTGATCTGCCACGACGGCGAGTTCGAGCAGCTGCTGGCGCAGCTAGCGCTGCATCACCTGGACCTGGTGCTGGCCGACCGTCCGGCACCGTCCAACCCGGCCCTGCGGGTGCAGAGCGAGCGACTGGCGTCATCCGCCGTGGACTGGTACGGCCCCGCCGCCCTGGTGCGCCGCGCCCGCGTCCACCCGTTCCCGGCCTGCCTGTCGGAACTGCCGGTGCTGATGCCCACGGCCCACTCGGCCGTCCGAAGCACCCTGGACCGCTGGTTCGAGGAGCAGCGGGTGAAGCCGCGCGTCGCCGGCGAGTTCGAGGACAGCGCGCTGATGGCCGTGTTCGCGGCCCAGGGCCTGGGGGTGTTCCCGGTCAGTCGGATGGGGGTCGACCAGCTGCGCGCGCTGGCAACCCTGCGCCTGCTGGGGCGGTGCGAGGAGGTGCGGGAGGAGGTGTACGCCATACGCCCGCGTCGCGGGATTCAGCATCCCCTGGTGCTGCGCGTGCTGGGTGCGCAAGCCTAGAAGCCGATGCCCCCGCCGCCGGGGTGGCCGGCTGTCGTCAAGGCATCCAGCGCCCCGCGGCGTCGAGCAGGGCCTCACGCACGCGCTGCTGGCGCGCAGGGTCGGTGTCGCCGCAGGCCAGGCGGCACATCCAGTCGCTGGGCGACTCGAAGTCGCAGTGCGAGGCGCCGACGATGAGCTCGTCGCGCCACAGCCGCGGCAGCGCCGTGGCCCAGGGTGCGGCCACGGCCTCGGCGTTACAGCGCGAGGGCGGGGCGCGCAGCAGCAGGGCCTCGGTGCGCAGCGTGCGTGCGGCGGTCAGGCCCAGGTGGGCGGCCTCGCCGGCCACGGCGCGGTCGAAGGGATCGAGCCCGACATAGCCCACGACACCGGGTGCCTCCGCCGCCAGCAGGCTGCTCAGGCCGCCGGCCGAGAAGCCCACGAGCATCACGCGCTCCACCGGCGGCCCAAGGACATCACCCGCGCGCAGCTGCGCCACCAGCGCCGCCAAGGCGCGGCCGTTGCAGCGGAAGTCGAAGGTGCAAGGCAGGTCGGGCGTGATCGCCAGCACGCCGGCCTCGGCCAGCGCCCGTGCGTGGCCGGCCAGCGTGGCGCGGCTGCGCGTGAAGCCGTGCGACAGGATCGCGGCGCCGCGCGGCAGGCCCGCGGGGGCGTGTACGTCGAGCGTCACGCGGTGGCCGTCGAGTCGGTGAAGCTGCGTCTGCACGGGCGGCACGGCACCTGCCGCACCCGCCAGCACGGCGAACGCGGCGAACACGAAGCCTCGGATCGCCTTCACGCGTAGCTCAGCTCCTTGACCTTGCCGCCGAAGACGCGGTAGCTGTAGATCGTGTAGCCCACGATGGTGGGCACGGTGATGGCGCAGCCGAAGGCGATGACGGCCAGCGAGCTGGTGGCGCTGGCGGCGTCCCAGATGGTGAGGCGGTCCATCACCACGTAGGGGAACAGGCTGTAGGCCAGGCCGATGGCACCGAACACGAACACCGCCACCACGGCCACGAAGGGCAGCCAGCACAGGCGGCCCAGCACCTGCCTGGAGTTGAGCATGGCGCGCGCCGCCACCAGCGCCGCCAGCGTGACCAGCGGGATCGGCAGCAGCGCGATGAACTCCGGCATGCTGAACCAGCGCTCGCGCACCGTGGCGCTGACCACCGGCGTGGCCAGCGACACCAGCCCCATGCCCAGCAACAGCGGCGGCCACGCCAGCCTGGCCCAGCGCACGGCCATGCGCTGCAGCTCGCCCTCGGTCTTCATCACCAGCCAGCAGGCACCCAGCAGCACGTAGGCCGCGGGCAGCAGCAGCGCGATGACAGCGGCGAAGGCCGTCGCCACCCAGCCCTCGGCAAAGCCCGTGATGTAGCGGCCCAGCATCCACCCCTGCGACGTGGCCGCGATGCCGCTGCCGGCCCAGAACGCGAAGTTCCACAGCGGCTTCCACCCGTCCTGCGCCTTGACGCGGAAGTCGAAGGCCACGCCTCTCAGCACCAGGCCCACCAGCATCAGCGTCACCGGCAGGTACAGCGCCGTGAGCACCAGGCCGTGCGCCTTGGGGAACGCGATCAGCAGGATGCCCACGCCCAGCACCAGCCAGGTCTCGTTGGCGTCCCAGAAGGGGCCGATGCTGGCGATCATGGTGTCGCGTTGCGTCGGCGTGGCTCGGTGCAGCAGCAGGCCCACGCCCAGGTCGTACCCGTCCAGCACCACGTAGGCGAGCATGGACACGCCCATCAGCGCCAGGAACACCATGGGCAGCACGGTGGCCCAGTCGATGCCGCTCATGCCGCCATCCCCTGCACGGGCGCCGGCTGCGGCGCTGCCGGCTCCGGCATCGGGACCGGCTTCTCGGCCATGTGCTTGACGACGCTGACGTAGGCCACGAGCAGCGCCAGGTACACCGTCAGGTACAGCGCCAGCGTGAACGCGATGTGCGCGCCCGGCACCGTGGAGGCCACGTCGTCCACGCGCAGCAGGCCCTGCACTATCCAGGGCTGGCGGCCTATCTCGGTGACGTACCAGCCTGCCACGGTGGCCGTCCAGCCGCTGAAGGCCATCAGCGCCGTCAGGCCCAGGAACGGCCGCGGCAGTGCCTCGCCGCGCCAGCCTCGCCTGCGCAGCATCCACACGCCGGCCCAGCTGACGAGCAGCATCAGCAGGCCCGTGCCCACCATGATGCGGAAGGCATAGAACACCGGCGCCACTGGCGGGTGCGCGCCCTTGAAGTCGTTCAGGCCCTGCAGCTCGCCGTCGGGGTCGTGCTTGAGGATGAGCGCCGCGCCCTTGGGGATGCCGATCTCGAGGTGGTTGCTGCGCGCCTGCTCATCCGGCACGGCGAACAGCAGCAGCGGCGCGCCGCGCTGCGTCTCCCAGATGCCCTCCATGGCAGCCACCTTGGCCGGCTGGTGCTCGAGCGTGTTCAGGCCGTGGAAGTCGCCCGCCAGGATCTGCAGCGGGATCAGCACCGCGCCCACCGTCAGGCCAAAGCGCAGCGACTTGCCCGTGCTCGGGTTGGCCTTGTTCTTCAGCAGCTGCCACGCCGCCACGCCGGCCACCAGAAAGGCCATCGTCAGGCCGCTGGCCAGCAGCATGTGCGTCAGGCGGTACGGGAAGCTGGGGTTGAACACCACCTCCAGCCAGCTCGTGACGAAGAACTCGCCGTTGCGGATCTCGACACCCGCGGGCGTGTGCATCCACGAGTTGAGGGCCAGGATCCAGAACGCGCTCATGGTGGTGCCGAAGGCCACCAGCGCGGTGGCGACCAGGTGCACGCGCTCGCTCACCTTGCCGTGGCCGAAGAGCATGATGCCCAGGAAGGTGGCCTCCAGGAAGAACGCCGTCAGCACCTCGTAGCCCAGCAGCGGCCCGGCGACGTTGCCCACGCGCTCCATGAAGCCCGGCCAGTTGGTGCCGAACTGGAAGCTCATGACGATGCCGCTGACCACGCCGAGCGCGAAGCTCAGCGCGAAGACCTTGGTCCAGAAGCGGTAGGCCATGAGCCAGCCGTCGTCGCGCGTCTTCAGCCAGCGCAGCCGGAAGAACAGCAGCGCCCAACCCAGGGCGATGGTGATGGTGGGAAACAGGATGTGGAAGGTGATGTTCGCCGCGAACTGCATGCGGGCGAGCACGAGGGCGTCCATGGGCGCTGTCCTTGCGTCGTGGAGGAATCAGCCGCGCCCGCCGGGCACGACCTTGAGCTTGTCCTTGAGCTCCAGCAGCCGCTGCACCTTGGAGCCCATCTTCATCAGCTGCGCCAACGTGGCGGCGTCCAGGCGCTGCACGTCGTCGAACCAGCTCGTCATGAGCTCGATGAGGTCGTGCATGCTGCGCATGCGCTGCTGCGCGAAACGGTCCTCGGGAGTGGTGGGCTCGTCGAGCAGCGCGTTGCGCAGCATGGTCAGGGTGGGCTCGATCTCGCGGCGGCGGCGCTCCTCGGCCAGCGTGCGGAACACCTCCCAGGCATCGGCCGGGGCCTCGAAGTACTCGCGCCGGTCGCCGCTGAAGTGGCGCAGCTGCACCAGCCGCCACGCCTGGAGCTCCTTGAGGCCCATGCTCACGTTGCTGCGGCTGAACTCCAGCTGCTCCGCGATCTCGTCGGCGTTCAGCGGCCGCGCCGAGACGTAGATCAGCGCGTACATCTGACCGACGGTGCGGTTGATGCCCCAGCGGCTGCCCATCTCGCCGAAGTGCGAGACGAAGCTGCGAACGAGCGGGCTGAGGTTGGACGACATCGGCAGCTTTTCTGGAAGCAGAGTGCCCGAAGCATGTCTGAGATTTCAGAAGTTCGTGAAACTTCAGGAATTGACCACGCCGCTTCCAGGGCAGCCCTTCAGCGGCCGCAACTCAGCCCAGGCGGGTCCACCACCCGTCGTCGAACTGGCCCTGCAGCCAGTTGACGACGCTCAGCACCTTGGCCGGCACCTGGCGCGGGCTTGGGAAGACGGCGTGCATGGGCTGCGCGGGCAGTGTGTGGCGCTCCAGCAGCGGCACCAGCTCGCCGCGCGCCAGGCTGGCGTGCGCCATGTAGAGCGGGAGCGCCGTCACGCCCATGCCGGCGCGCACCGCCGCCAGCAGCGCGCTGAGGTTGTTGCTGCGCAGGGGGCCCTTCACGGCCACGGTGACGGTGCGGCCGTCGGGGCTGCTGAAGTGCCAG
>JBILSW010000496.1:0-3034 GCA_044371895.1 Rubrivivax sp. | reverse complement strand
GCTCTCGCGGTCGGTGAGGTTCACGTTGGGCAGCAGGCTGCTCTGTGCCTGCGGGCGGCTCTTGGCGCTGAAGTAGGCCATCACGCGGCGCGCGATGCTCGGGCTCAGCGGCGGCTCGCCCTGGCTGATGCGCTGCAGCTGCTCGGTGATGAGCTCGCGGGGCTGCTCCTTCAGGATGTAGCCGAAGGCGCCGGCCTGCAACGCCGGGAACAGGTGCTCGTCGTCGTCGTGGATGGTGACGACCACGCTCTGCGCCTCGGGCTGCAGGTCGCGCAGGCGGGTCACGACGTCGACGCCGCTGCCGTCGGGAAGCCCCAGATCGGCGAGGGCCAGGTCGAATTTCACCGCCGTCACCAGGGCCATGGCGTCCTGCACGCGGGCGCTCTCGGAGATGGTGGCGCCCGGGAACACCTGCAGCACGAGCTTGCGCAGCCAGGCCCGTATCTCCGGGAGGTCTTCCAGCAGCAGGATGGTCTTCATGGCCTCGGGGGGCGCGCGCACGCGGCGGGCGTTCGGCGGACAGCTCTCATGTTATCGGCCGGACGATTCGGCGCCGGCAGACTCGGTGGCGCGATCCAGCGGAACCGTGAGACGTATCACGGTGCCGTAGCCGGGGCTGCTTTCCACCAGGCACTGTCCCTGCAGTTGCTTGGCGCGCCCCTTCATGCTGGCCAGGCCGTGGCCGCGGTCGAGCCTGCCTTCGACATCGGACAAGATGCCGTCGCCATTGTCGGTGACGACGATCTGCACGTCGCCGTCCGCGATCTGCGCAGTGATGGTGCAGCGTGCGGCGTTGCTGTGCTTGATGACGTTGCTCGTGGCCTCGCGCAGGATGCGCGTGGTCTGCACGAAGGCACGTGCGCTCAGCAGGTGCGGCAGATCCTCGGGCGCATCCCACTGGCCTTCGATGCCGGCCTGGCCGAGGCGGCCGATGATCTCGGCACGCCAGTCGCCCATGGCATCGGCCAGGCGGACCGGCTTGCCGGTGAGGCCGCGCACCGACAGGCGCATCTCTTCCAGCGCCTCGCGGGCCAGCGTGCTGATGCGGTCGTTGTCGCTGGTGTGCACGATGGTCAGCAGCTTGGCGCCGAGATCGTCGTGCAGGTCGGCCGCGATGCGCTTGCGTTCCTTTGCGGTGACCTGCTCCACCTTCAACTCGGCGAGCTGGCGGAAATTGCGCTCGATCTCGGCCGTGGCCTCGCGCACGCGCTGCTCCAGCACCTGCCGGCCCTGCTCGGCCATCTGCAGCGCGTGGCCATGCTGCTGCATGAGCCGCAGGCCGACCAGCGCCAGCACCAGCGGCACCACCAGCACGGAGGCATGGGCCGCGCCCGCCGGCCAGCCGGCCCACTGCACGCCCAGCTCGATCACCCCGGCCAGGGCCGCCACTGCCAGCAGGGGCCCCATCACCCACACCGAGCGCGTCGACTTGCGCCGCCTCACGTGCCACAGCGCGGCTGCGCCGACCTCCAGCGCCAGCACGGCGTACCAGACGGTGGCGACTTCATGCAGCCGGGCCTGCCCGGCGGCGAGCAGCGACAGTGCCAGCAGCGCCGTCTGCGCCGGCAGGGCGCGGTCCACCAGCTTCACCCGGAGGCCGCCATAGCGCAGCAGGAACTGCACGGCCGCCCAGGCGGTGAAGCCGAGCAGGCACACGCCGATGAACTCGGTCTCGGTGTGCCCCAGGGGCGACTCGCGCCACCACAGGCGGAAGTTCAGCAGGGCCCAGCCCACGCACAGGGCACCGAAGTAGGCCAGGTGGCTGACGCGCCGGTGCCGGTAGCCCAGCACGAACATGAAGCCGCCGGTCAGCAGCAGCACGGCGCTGGCCGCCATCGGCACCTCGACCTGCAGGGCCGTCGCGCGGGCGTGGCGCGCCGCCAGCACGGACTGCGGGCCCACCTGCAGCACCGACAGCCCACCCGCGCGCAGCCGCGAGCCGCTGCTGGCCAGGGCGTGGCCGGCCACGCGCAGCTCGATCACGTTGTTGCCGGGCAGCAGCAGCGCATCGGGCAGCGGCACCAGCATGGGGTGGTTGCAGTGGCGCGTGTAGGGCAGCGCCATGCGGCCGCCGCGGGCCAGCAGGCGCCCGTTGAGGTGCACCTCGGCATTGCTGCACACGCGCTCGATCCACAGCGCCAGCATGTCGCCCGGCTGGGGCGCCCCGGCCTGGCCCGGCGCGGGCTGGCTGAAGCTCACACGGTACCAGACCGTGCCGCGGTAGCCCGGTCGGCTTTCGGCCCACTCGTCGGGCAGGGACACCGGCGTCGTCGGCGTGTCGATCGGGAAGGCGCCGTCGGGGCCCAGGGCGCTGACGGCGCCGCGCAGCACCTGCACGCCGTCGGCCCCCGTTTCAGCGCGAGCCGGGCCGCCCGCCAGCAGCCAGGCGGCGGCCAGCAGCAGGGCCAGCACCCGCCACAGCGCCCGCCAGCCCATGGGCACGGCGCGCCTGCAGGTCTTGAGCCAAGGCGGTTCGGGAAGGGGCATGCGGGCGGCATTCTGCATGGCGCGAGCCGGCACGGGCGCTGCCACAATGCGCGCCCTTGCCGCTTTTCGGGCCCCGCGTGATCCGCCGCCACACCATCGCCGACGCCGACAACCGCCGACTGGCCGCGGCCTGCGGCCCGCTGGATGAGCACCTGCGTCGCATCGAGGCGGCGCTGGGGCTGAGCCTGCAGCGGCGCGGCGCACTGTTCCGCGTCCAGGGGCAGGCCCCGGCGGTGGACCGCGCCGTGGCGCTGATCGACGCGCTGTACGCCGGCACCGACGGCCATGCCGCTCCGGTGGACGCTGAGGAGCTTGAGCTGCTCCTGGCGGGCGACCCCGCGCCGGCTGCCCCGCCACGGCCCCAGGCCGGCACGGCGGCGCCGTCGGCCGAGCCCGTGCTGCACACGCGCCACGCCGAGCCCCGCGGCCGCACCGCCAATCAGGTGCGCTACCTGCAGCAGATGCTGGCGCACGACATCACCTTCGGCATCGGTCCGGCCGGCACCGGCAAGACATTCCTGGCCGTGGCCTGCGCGGTCGACGCGCT
>JBILSW010000176.1:0-6154 GCA_044371895.1 Rubrivivax sp. | reverse complement strand
GTGTGAAGCTCTCGTTCTGAGCCTGAAGGTCTCGTCATGAAGTCAACAACGTTTCTGGACCGCTTCTCGCTTCGCCGCCTTTTGTGGGGTGCACTGGTGTCTGCCCTTCTGGGCGTCTCGTGCCTCAGTGCGGTCAGCGTCTACGAGAGCCGGCGTGGCAAGGTGCTGGCTGGAGACTTGGCGCGCGACGTGCGCATGGCCCGCGCAGCGGGCATGGTGGACATGATGCACGACGCGCTGCGCTCCGACGCACTGTCTGCGCTTCTGGCCGGGCCGCAGGCCGAAGCCGCCCAGGCCGCCGCCATCCGCAAAGACGTTGTCGAGAACGGCCAGACACTGGCCGATCAGTTGGACATGCTGCGCAAGGAGCGCGGCAGCGATCTGGGACAGGCTGGCCTGGCCGCCATCGAAAAGGCCTCGGCGTACCGCACAGCGGCTTCTGCGCTGGTGGAGGCGGCGTTGACCGATACCGCCAAGGCGCAGGGCTTGCGTCCGGCATTCGAGCGGGCGTTCGACGAGCTGGAAACAGAGCTCGAGGCCATGTCGGGCGCGATCGAAGAAGAAGCGAACCAACGGGCCGCCAGCGTCGACGCGTTCTTCGTGCAGGTGTTGGCTGCCACGGGCACTGCCATCTCGCTGTGCATGCTGGGCCTGGCTGCGCTGTGGACGGTGGGCCAGCGGCTGATGCGCGCCCTCACGCAGAGCCTGGCTGTAGCCCAGGCCGTGGCCGAGGGCGATCTGAGCAGCCAGGTCGTGGTGCAGGGCAGCAACGAGGCTGCCCAGTTGCTGGGCGCCCTGGCGCGCATGAACGAGAGGCTGCGTGAGATTGTCCAGGCGGTGCGTCACAACAGTGAAGGCGTGGCCACGGCCAGCGCGCAGATCGCCAGCGGCAACGCCGACCTGAGCCTGCGAACCGAACAACAGGCGAGCGCGCTGCAAGAGACCGCGACGTCGATGGAGCAGCTGGGCAGCACGGTAAAGGCCAGCGCCGACAACGCACGCGAGGCCAACCAGCTGGCGCTGAACGCCAGCACCGTGGCTGTTCAGGGGGGCGAAGTGGTGGGCCTGGTGGTCGAGACGATGCGAGGCATCAACGACAGCAGCAGGAAAATCGCCGACATCACCAGTGTGATCGATGGCATCGCCTTCCAGACCAACATCCTGGCGCTGAACGCAGCGGTGGAAGCCGCGCGCGCCGGTGAGCAGGGCCGCGGCTTTGCCGTGGTGGCCAGCGAAGTGCGCAGCCTGGCGCAGCGCAGTGCAGAGGCAGCGAAGGAAATCAAGAGACTGATCACGGCCAGCGTCGAGCGTGTGGAGCAGGGCAGCGTGTTGGTGGACCGCGCTGGCAGCACCATGAACGAGGTCGTGGTCTCGATCAAGCACGTCACCGACATCATGGGCGAGATCAGCGCTGCCAGCAACGAGCAGAGCACGGGCGTCAGCCAGGTCGGCGAAGCGGTGAGCCAGATCGACCAGGCGACGCAGCAAAACGCCGCGCTGGTGGAAGAAAGCGCGGCTGCTGCCGAGAGCTTGAAGCAACAGGCCGGTCAATTGGTTGCCACCGTTGCGGTCTTCAAACTAGGCAACGAAGCCCACGGCCGAGACCTGGTACCGAAGAGCGCGCCGGCCTAGGAGCGTGGGCGGCAGAACATCGCCGAACACGCCAAGGTGACCAAGATCTGCGGAGGCGCGGCTGATTGACTGATTTCGAGCACCTCTGTCGCGTGTCGCGGTCTGCTGGACATTTCTTGGCCGCGCGGCCCCAGTCGGCCGTGATGTTGCGCAGCGCCAGCCAGATCAGCTTGGTGGCTGCGTCGTCCCTGGGGAAGTGCCCGCGCGTCTTGATGATCTTGCGCAGCTGGCTGTGGATGCTCTCGATGGCGTTGGTGGTGTAGACCACGCGTCGCACCGCCGGCGGGAACGCAAAGAACGGGATCACGCGGTCCCAGGCCCGGCGCCGCGAGGCCGTCACCGTGGGGTACTTCTGGCCCCAGGCGCGGCGTTCGAACTCGTCCAGGGCAACGGCCGCGGCCTCGGCGCTGGCGGCCGTGTAGACCGGCTTGAGCGCTGCGGCCAGCAGCTTGCGGTCCTTCCAGCTGGCGTAGTCCAGGCTGTTGCGGATCAGGTGCACGATGCAGGTCTGCAGTGTGGTTGCTGGGAACACCGCGCCCAGCGCCTCGCCGATGCCCTTCAGGCCGTCGGTGACGGCGATCAGGATGTCGGCCACGCCGCGCGTCTTCAGGTCGTTGAAGACCTTCATCCAGAACTTCGCGCCCTCGGTGTTCTCGATCCACAGCCCCAGGATGTCGCGCGTGCCGTCGGGCAGCACGCCCAGGGCCAGGTAGATGGCCTTGTTGCGCACAACGGCGTCCTCGCGGATCTTCACGCGCAGCGCGTCGAAGAACACCACCGGGTACATCGGCTCCAGCGGCCGGGACTGCCAGGCAGTGACCTCGGCCATCACGGCGTCGGTGACCGTGCTGATGAACTCGGGGCTGACCTCGGTGCCGTACTGCTCGGCCAGGGAGGCCTGGATCTCGCGTACGGTCATGCCGCGCGCGTGCATCGCCACGATCTTGTCGTCGAAGCCCGTGAAGCGCCGCTCGTGCTTGGGGATCAGCAGCGGCTCGAAGGAGCCCTCGCGGTCGCGCGGTACCTCGATGCGCACCGGGCCGCCCTCGGTCAGCATCGTCTTGCCGGTGCTGCCGTTGCGGTGGTTGCACACGTCCTCGGGCTTGGCTGCGCCGGGCGCGTAGCCCAGGTGGTGCGAGAGCTTCGCGCCCAGGGCGCGCTCGATCAGCGCCCTCTTGAAGGCCATCGACGCGGCCTGGACCGCCTCGGGGCTCATCGGCCCAGTGACGAACTGGTCAATGAGCTCCTTGGGGATGGTCGGCAACTTCGCCGCCGCGGCCTCGGCAGCCTTCGTCGTCTTCCTGCTTGGCATACACGCTCCGTCTGGTCATGCTATGCCTCGCACACAAAACTCCGGACAGGCTCGCTTGCACTTCGCGACATCACAGCCGATTGGGACTGCGCGGCCAAGGAATGGCGCGAGGTGATGAACCAGTTCGCGATATTCTGCGAAGAACGGTTCACCGCGGCCCACGCCGGCCGCTGAGGGGTTGAACCATGAGTACATGGCTCAACCGGGGCGCCTCCGGCGGCTTGGCTGTGGCCCGAAGACCAGAGAAGACTCAGCCAACAGCCAAATTCACCCAACCGCCTTACTCACAGAATTCCTGACAGCCCCAGCCCCAAAGCCCCCAGGGCATGGACCACCGATCTCTGGCGCTGCGCGTCGGTGAGATCCGCATCACCAAGCCACAACGTCCACGTCGCCGAGGTCACCGACCTTAGGACAGCTTCAAGTCAGACAGGCTTCTACACTGGCTGCATCATGCAATCGCACCTCAACGACCGCATCACCCGCGTAGGTCCCGGCACGCCTTGCGGCGATCTGCTGCGGCGCTACTGGCAGCCCGCGGCGCTGCTCGACGAGTTCGACCCGCGCTTCGACCCGCGCATGGCCGGGCGGCCGCTAAAGGCCGTGCGGCTACTGGCCCAGGACCTGGTTCTGTTCCGCGACGAAGCCGGCCGCTGGGGCCTGCTCGACCGCGACTGCCCGCACCGAGGAGCCGACCTGGCCTTCGCGCGCCACGAGGGCGACCGCATCCGCTGCCCCTTCCACGGCTGGGCCTTCGACGCCGAGGGCCGCTGCCTGGAGACGCCGGCCGAGCCTTCCATCAACGGGGTCGGCTCCACGCTGTGCCAGCGCGTGCGCCAGCGCCGCTACCCCACTCAGGTTGTGGCTGGCGTCGTGTGGGCCTGGCTGGGCCCCGAGGGCCACGAACCGCCGGCGCTGCCGGCGCTCGACGCCTTCGTCGCGCCGGCCAGCCACGCCTTCGCCTTCAAGGGCCAGTGGCACTGCAACTGGCTGCAGGCCGTGGAGGTGGGCATCGACCCAGCGCACCCGAGCTTCCTGCACCGCATGCTCGACGACGACCCCGGCACCGACGCCTACGGCCGCCAGTTCCGCAGCGACAGCGTGGGCGACGTCGACGGCCAGCGCTGGCCGATGACCCGCGTCATGCGCGAGCGCTGCAGCCCCGAGATCCGCCACGAGGCCGTGATGCCGGAGATCTCGCCCGGGCTCACGCGCATCACCACGCTGCGCCTGATCGACGAGCGCCACACCCACGTGCGTGTGACGAACTCGCTGTTCCCGCAGACCTTCGTGATCCCGCTGTCGGACACCCTGACCATTACGCAGTGGCACGTGCCGCTGGACGACACGCATACTTGCTGGTACAGCTTCTTCACCAGCTTCGGCGCGCCGCTGGACCACGAGACCATGCGCGCCCAGCGCCTGCCGCACCTGCAGCTGCCCGACTACGTGCCGCGTCACGGCCGCCACGACGACTGGGGCTTCAGCCCCGAGGAGCAGCGCACGCGCACCTTCCTCGGTCTGGGCGAGGACGACATCAACCGCCACGACCAGTGGGCCGTGGAGAGCATGGGCCCGATCCAGGACCGCACGCGCGAGCACCTGGGCACCAGCGACAAGGTCATCATGGCCAACCGGCGGATGCTGCTGGCGGCCATTGACGCGGTGCAGGCCGGCGGCACGCCGCCGATGGTGCTGGACGCCGCCGCGGCGGCGGCGCTGACGGGCCCGGCCACCATCGACTGCATCGCCCCGGCCCAAGGCTGGGAGGCGCACTGGGCCGAAAAGGCCCGCGCGCTGCGCGAGGCCGCGCTCTGGCTGGCCGCGCCGTCGCCCGCCGCGGCCTCGTCGGCATGATGCCGGCCGAGCGGCTCGCCCGCGAGACGCCCACGAACGCGGGCCAGTTGCTCGCCCGCGTGGAGGCCGCGGGCCTTGAGCAGGTGCGCGTGGCCTGGGCCGACCTGCACGGCAGCCATCGCTGCAAGACGCTGGTGGTGGGCGGCCGCTTCGGCACGCGGGCGCTGGCCGCGGCACTGGATGGTGGCGTGGGCATGGTGAGCACGCTGCTGCTGAAGGACACGGCCGACCGCACGGCACTGCCGGTGTTCGAGCCTGGCGCGCTCGAAGGCCTGCCCGGCTTTGGCGCCGCCAACAACCTGCTGCTGTGGCCCGAGCCGGCGAGCTTCGTCGTGCTGCCCTGGTCGCCGCGCACCGGCTGGCTGCGCGCCACGCCGCGCTGGGCCGACGGCCGCCCCGTGGAGGCCGACCCGCGCGGCGTGCTCGAGCGTGTTCTGCGGCGGCTGGCAGCCGCGGGCTACACGCTGCGCGTGGGGCTGGAGGTCGAGTTCCACGTTTACCGGCTCGATGCCGCGCCGCTGCCGGCGGCGGTGCACGGCTGGCCCGCCGAGCCGGCCGCGGTGCACGCGCTGCACCCGGGCCACGGCCTGCTCAACGAGGCCTGGACCGACCGCGCCGACGCCGTGTTCGCCACCGTGCGCCGCGTGGCCGAGGGCCTGGGCCTGCCGCTGGCCAGCCTGGAGGTGGAGTTCGGCCCCAGCCAGCTGGAGGCGGTGTTCTCGGCCACCGACGCGCTGACGGCGGCCGACCACCTGGTCGCCTTCCGCAACGGCGTGCGCCAGGCGCTGGCCCGAGAGGGCTGGCACGCCACCTTCATGGCGCGACCGCCGCTGCCCGGCGCCATGGCCAGCGGCTGGCACCTGCACCAGAGCCTGACCACGGCCGACGGCCCGGACGCCGGCCGGAATGCCTTCGTACGGAGCGCCGCGGGCGGCGGCGCGCACGAGGCGCGCGCCGTGCTGTCGGACACCGGCGCGCACTGGCTGGCCGGGCTGCTGGCGCACGCGCCGGCTCTGGCCGCGCTGAGCGTGCCCACCGCGGTGGGCTTCGAGCGCTTCAAGGGCAGCCCGATGGCGCCCACCGCGGCGCACTGGGGCTTCGACAACCGCGGCGCCATGCTGCGCGTGATCGGTGCGCCGGGCGACGCCGCCACGCGCATCGAGAACCGCCTGGGCGAGCCGCTGGCCAACCCTTACCTGTGCCTGGCCGGGCAGGTGGCTGCCGGCCTGGACGGGCTGGCGCGCCGGCTGGAGCCTGGCGCCGCCGTGCGCGCCCCCTACGAGCCGCAGCCCGCGCCGCTGCCGGCCACGCCCGCGGCAGCGCTGGACGCGCTGGCCGCCGACACCGTGCTGG
>JBILSW010000403.1:0-3541 GCA_044371895.1 Rubrivivax sp. | reverse complement strand
GGGGCGGGCGTCGCCCCCGCGCCGCGCCGCCGCCGCCGACCCCGCCGAGTGGGACCGCCGCGAACTGTTCGGCCGCTTCTGATGACGACCCGGACGATGTCCGCCGCACCGCAATCCATGTCGCCTGGGCATGACAGCGAGTCGGGAATGCTGCAGGCTGGGGTTGCCTCGGTGGCCGCGATAATCTGCACGGTCCTGCCACCGCGCCCCGATGCCCACGATCCACTTCGACCACGCCGACGGCCACCGCGTCACGATCCAGGGCATGCCGCGCCAGAGCCTGATGAAGGCCGCGGTAGCGGCCGGCATCGACGCCATCGCCGCCGACTGCGGCGGCACGCTGAGCTGCGCCACCTGCCACGTGATGATCGACGAACCCTGGCGCGTCCGGCTGCCCGCCCCTTCGGCAGACGAGGATGCCATGCTTGAGCTCACCGCCGCCCCGCGCGAGCCAGGCAGCCGCCTGTCGTGCCAGATCGTGCTCGACGCCTCGCTCGACGGGCTCGTCGCACGCCTGCCGGCCCGGCAGTACTGACACACTGCCCACCATGCGCGTGCTGGAGATCCTCGCCAAGGCCGCCGCTGTGCTGGCCGGCGTGCTGCTGACCGCGATCACGATGATGACGGTGGCCAGCGTCATCGGCCGCAACACCACCGGCTGGACGCTGGTCGGCGATTTCGAGCTTGCGGGCTCGGCGGCCGGCGCAGCCATCGCGCTGTTCCTGCCCTGGTGCCAGTGGGAGCGCGGCCACATCATCGTGGACTTCTTCACCACGCGCGCCTCCGACGCCACGCGCGAGCGACTCGACCGTTTCGGCGCCCTGGTGCTGGCCGCGGTGCTGGCGCTGATGACCTGGCGCAGCGCGATCGGCGGCCTCAAGGCCTGGGAGTCGCAGACCGGCTCGATGATGCTGGGCCTGCCGGAGTGGATCGTCTACGCCGGCATCGTGCCCGGTCTCGCGCTGGCGGCCGTGATCGCGCTGGCGCAGGCGGTGCGGGGCTTCGGCCCGGCGGCGGAGGTCCAGCCGTGAGCCCGATGGCGCTGACCCTGCTGATCTTCGGCACGATGCTGGTGCTGATGGCGATCCGCGTGCCGATCGCGGCGTCGATGTTCGTGGCGGGCGGCCTGGGCTACCTGCTGCAGTCGGGCTGGCTGCCGCTGGCGAGCTTCCTCAACGCGCAGGCCTTCGCGCGCTTTGCCAGCTACGACCTCAGCGTCATCCCGCTGTTCATCCTGATGGGCAACTTCGCCACCCAGGGCGGGCTGAGTCGGGCGCTGTTCGAGTTCGCGGCGGCGGTGATGGCGCGCTTCAAGGGCGGCCTGGCCATGGCCTCGGTGCTGGCCTGCGCGGCCTTCGGCGCCATATGCGGCTCCAGCGTGGCCACCGCCGCCACCATCACGCAGGTGGCGCTGCCGGAGATGAAGAAGCACGGCTACTCTGGCCGACTGGCCACCGGCACGCTGGCTGCCGGCGGCACGCTGGGCATCCTGATCCCGCCGTCGGTCCCGCTGGTGATCTACGCCATCCTGACCGAGCAGAACATTGCCAAGCTGTTCGCTGCGGCGATGGTGCCGGGGCTGCTCGCAATGCTGATGTACATGGTCGCCATCGCGATCTACGTGCGCGTCGTGCCCGGCCACGCGCCCGAGCACGACGAGGCGCCGGCACTCACGCTGAAGGCGCTCGCGGGGATCGTGCCGATCGCGGTGATCTTCCTGGTGGTGTTCGGCGGCATCTACGGCGGTGTGTTCACCCCGACCGAGGGCGCCGGCGTGGGCGTGGCGGCCACCTTCGTGGCGGCGCTGGCCCGGCGCGAGCTCACCTGGGCCAAGTTCGTGCACTGCTTCACCGCCACGGCGGCGGCCTCGGGGATGATCTTCCTGATCTTCCTGGGTGCCGACCTGATGAACGCCGCGCTGGCGCTGACGCAGGTGCCGGGCCAGCTCGCCGAGGCCGTAAAGAGCTGGTCCGTGCCGCCGGTGGCGGTGGTGGGCGCGATCCTGCTGTTCTACGTGGTGCTGGGCGCCGTGATGGACGAGCTCAGCATGATCCTGCTGACCATCCCGATCTTCTTCCCGGTGGTCATGGGCCTGGACTTCGGCCTGCCGCGCGAGAGCGTGGCGCTGTGGTTCGGCGTGATGGTGCTGATGACCGTGGGCTTCGGCCTGCTGGCGCCGCCCGTGGGGCTGAACGTCTACATCGTCAACAGCCTCGCCCGCGACGTGCCCATCGCCGAGAGCTACCGCGGCGTCATGCCCTTCCTGGTGGCCGACACGCTGCGCGCGCTGCTGGTGCTGTTCGTGCCGGCCATCGCGCTGTGGGTGCTGCCCTTCGTCGGGTGAACCCTGACGACCAGGGGATTGGTCGCGCGTTAACTTTCCAGGGCAGGCAAGCCGCCCTCATCACCCCGCCCAGGAGACGACATGATCAACCGCCGCACCCTCGTGCAAAGCGCCGCCGCAACGGTGGCCACGCTCGGCACGCCGCTGGCCGCCTTCGGCCAGCAGACCGTGACGCTGAAGTTCCACACTTTCATGCAGCCGATGAGCAACGTGTGGCTCACGATGCACAAACCCTGGATGGAGAAGGTCGAGAAGGACAGCGGCGGCCGCATCAAGTTCGAGGCCTACCCGGCCATGCAGCTCGGCGGCACGCCCGTGCAGCTGTACGACCAGGCGCGCGACGGCGTCGTCGACATCGTCTGGACGCTGCCGGGCAATACCGCGGGCCGATTCCCGCGCATCGAGGTCTTCGAGTTGCCGTTCATCATGAACAACGCCGAGGCCACGTCCAAGGCGTACTGGGAGTACTTCCAGACCCAGTGCCCCGACGAGTTCAAGGAGACGCACGTCATCGCGCTGCAGGTGCACGGCCCGGGCGTTATCCACACCGCGAACAAGGCCGTCAAGAGCGCGGCCGACCTGCGCGGCCTGAAGATGCGCGGTCCGACCCGGCAGGTGACCAAGCTGCTCGGCTCGCTCGGCGCCACGCCGGTGGGCATGCCCCTGCCGGGCATCCCCGACGCGCTGAGCAAGGGCACCATCGACGGCGCCGTCATCCCCTGGGAGGTGGTGCCCTCGGTCAAGGTGCACGAGCTGACCAAGTTCCATGGCGAGTTCCCGGCCGACATGCCCGCGATCTACACCACCACCTTCGTGATGGCCATGAACAAGGCCCGCTACGACGGCCTGTCGGCCGACCTGAAACGCGTGATCGACGCCAATTCCGGCATGGCGGCCTCGGCCTTCCTGGGCCGCACGCAGCAGGGCAACGATCCCATCGGTCGCAAGTCGGCCACCGACCGCGGCAACACCATCCACACCTTCACGCGGGCGGAAACGGAGGACTTCATCAAGCGCTCCGCCGCCATCGACGACGAGTGGGTGGCCGACATGGACAAGCGCGGCTTCAAGGGCGCGCAGCTGCTGTCCAGCGCGAAGGCGCTGATCGCCAAGCACGGCCGCGGCTGACGCGCGGCTTCAGGGTAGGGCCTGCCGGCCCAGCCAGGCGGCGCCCCGTACCCCCGAGGCGTCGCCGTG
>JBILSW010000495.1:0-3049 GCA_044371895.1 Rubrivivax sp. | reverse complement strand
CGGGCAGGATGTCACCAGCGCGCTGTTCGAGAACAACGTGTTCCTCGTCGGCCAGCACATGCTGCAGTACGCGGTGACGGGGCGCCGGCCGGCGCCGATGCCCGCGCGCGAGAGCCCCTGGGCCGTGTACGACGTGTTCACGGTGGCCGACGGCGAGCAGATCTTCCTGGCCGCGGTGTCCGACGCGCAGTGGCGCAGTTTCTGCGACGCTCTGGGCCTGGCCGACCTGAAGGCCGACCCGGCGCTGGCCACCAACAACCAGCGAGTGAAGGCGCGCGCCACGATGATGCCCGTGCTGCACGAGCGGCTGGCGCTGCGGCGTGCCGACGAACTCGCCGCCACGATGGAGGCCGCGGGCCTGCCCTACGCGCCGATCCGCCGCCCCGAGGACCTGTACGACGACCCGCACCTCGTGGCCACCGGCGGCCTGGCGCCCATCGTGCTGCCCGACGGCGAGCGCGCCGGGCAGGCGGTGGGCACGACGCTGCTGCCGTTCACGCTGGGCGGCGTGCGCCCCGGCGTGCGGCTGGACCCGCCCCGCGCGGGCCAGCACACCCGTGAGACGCTGGCCGCGCTTGGCCACAGCGAGGCCGAGATCGACGCCATGCGGGCCGCCGGCTACGTGGCCTGAAAACACCTTCTTTCAGCAACCCGGCAACAACGAGGAGGAGACGCCATGACCCACCCCACCACCCGACGCCGCCTGCTGGCCGCCACCGCCGCCGCTGCCGCCACCGCCGCCGCGCCGCCCGCCTGGGCGCAGACTCCCGGCGAGAAGACCATCCGGTTCGTGCTGCCCAACGCCACCGGCTCCGGCGTGGACGCCATCACGCGAGCCGCGCAGCCGGCGCTGGCCAAGGCGCTGGGCTTACCGGTGGTGGTGGACAACCAGTCCGGCGCCGGCGGCGTGCTGGGCCTGCAGACGCTGGCGCGCTCGGCGCCCGACGGCTTCACGCTCAGCGTGGTCAGCAACAACGTCGTCATCTTCCCCAGCGTCATCAAGAGTCTGCCCTTCGACATGCCGGGCGACTTCACGCCCATCGCCATCGTCGGCAGCACGCCCATCGTGCTGGTGGTCAACAAGAACGTGCCGGCGAACAACTCCAAGGAGTTCGTGGCGCTGCTCAAGAGCCGGCCGGGCCAGCTGAACTTCGGCTCCGGCGGCAACGGCACCATCCTGCACCTGGCCGGCGAGATGTTCCTCGACGAGGCCGGCGCCACCGCCAAGCACATCCCGTACAAGGGCGTGGGCCCGATGGTGACCGACCTCATCGGCGGCCAGATCGAGTTCGCCACCGTGGCGCTGCCCAGCGTGCAGCAGCACATCGCCACGGGCGCGGTCAAGGCCATCGGCGTGGGCACGGCGCAGCGCGTCGCGGCGGTGCCGAACATCCCCACCTTCGTCGAGCAGGGCCTGCCGGGCTACGTGGTGGAGGCCTGGTTCGCGGTGCTCGGCCCCAAGGGGCTGCCGGCGGCCGACGTGAAGCGCATCCACAAGGCCGTGGTGGCCGCCTTCAACGACGCCGGCGTGAAGGAGACGATGGCGCGGCAGGGCAACACCATCGCCATCTCCACCCCAGAGCAGGCGACGCAGGCCTTCCGGCGCGAGCTGGCCAAGTACGCGCAGCTGGTGAAGAAGGCCGGGCTCGAGGCGAACTGAGGCGCCGGAGCGCCTTGGTGGCAGCCCGATAGCATCGGGCCATGACCGCCCCCGCACTCCGCATCCCCGGCCACCGGCTGCTGCACGCCCCGGGCCCCAGCCCCATCCCCGACGAGGTGCTGCACGCGATGAGCGTGCAGAACATGGACCTCGCCGACCCGCGGGTGGACGCCTCCATCGCCGCCTGCGAGGCCGGGCTGCGCACGGTGCTGGGCACGGGTGCCGCCACGCGCGTGCTGATGTTCATCGCCAACGGGCACGGCGTGTGGGAGTCGGTGGTGCAGAACCTGGCCGCGCCCGGGGAGGCCGTGCTGGTGCCGGGCACCGGCCACTTCGCCGACCAGTGGGCGCGCGTGGCCGAGGCGCTGGGTCGCGAGGTCGTGCGCACGCCCTGGCACGAGGGTTTCCCGATCGACGCCGACGCCGTGGCCGCGGCGCTGCGCGACGACGCCGCGCACCGCATCCGCGCGGTGTTCGCGGTGCACACCGACACCGCCAGCGGCGTGACCAGCGACCTCGCCGCGCTGCGCCGCGCCATCGACGACGCGGGCCACCCGGCGCTGCTGGTGGCCGACTGCGTGGCCTCGCTGGCCTGCGAGCCCATCGGCATGGACGCGCTGGGCCTGGACGTGGTCATCGGCGCCAGCCAGAAGGGGCTGATGTGCCCGCCGGGCCTGGGCATCGTGGCGGTCAACGGGGCCGCTTTAGAGGCCGCGCGCGCCAACCCGGCGCCGCGCTTCTACTGGGACTGGGTCGCGCGCGAGGGCCCGATGAACTACCAGAAGTTCTGCGGCACGCCGCCGCTGCCGCTGCTGCACGGCCTGGCGGCGGCGCTGGCGCTGCTGCAGCGCGAGGGTCTGGAGGCCGTGTACGCCCGCCACCGCCTGCTGGCCGGCGCGGTGCACGCGGCGGTGGCGGGCTGGGCCGAAGGCGGCGCACTGGGGTTCGTCGCGCGCCAGCCGGCCACGCGCTCGGTGAGCGTCACTGCGATCCGCGTGCCCGAGGGCTTCGACGTGAACGGCCTGCGCACGCTGGCCCGCGAGCGCTTCCAGGTGGCCATGGCCGGCGGCCTGGGCGCGCTGCAGGGGCGGGCCTTCCGCATCGGCCACCTGGGCGACCAGAACGAGGCCAACATCCTGGGCGCGCTGGCCGGCGTGGAGTGCGCGCTGCGCGCGATGAACGTGCCGCTGGGCGACGGCGTCTGCCGGGCCGTGCGCCTGCTGGCCGGCTGAGCCCGTCTGCCGCGCGCTTCGAAGGCCGCCGACCTGTGGCGTCCTGGCCGACATCGGAGCCGGGACTCGGAAGCGGCCATCGGCGCGCCGCATCGGGGCCTTGGCACAAGCGCCGAGCCCGCCAGGCGCGGCGAGAAGTCAGGCGGGCGCGGGCTGC
>JBILSW010000055.1:0-10390 GCA_044371895.1 Rubrivivax sp. | reverse complement strand
TCGACGAGCTGCCGGGTGATCCAGGCGTAGTCGTCCTCGACCAGCGCGAGCTGGCCGAGGTCGTCCTCGCGGTGGGCGTCGAAGCCGGCGCTGATGAAGATCATCTGCGGCCGGAAGGCCTCCAGCGCCGGCATCCACTGCGCGCTGATCGCCTGGCGCACGGCAGCGCCCCGGCTGTAGGGATCCACCGGCACGTTGACCATGTTGGTGCCCTTGGGCACGGCCCCGCTGTAGGGGTACAGCGGGTGCTGGAAGAAGCTGACCATCAGCACGCGCTCGTCCCCGGCGATGATGTCCTCGGTGCCGTTGCCGTGGTGCACGTCGAAGTCGACGATGGCCACGCGCTCCAGGCCGTGCACATCGAGCGCATGCCGCGCCGCCACGGCCACGTTGTTGAAGAAGCAGAAGCCCATGGTCTCGTCGCGCGTGGCGTGGTGGCCGGGCGGGCGCACGGCGCAGAAGGCGTTCTGCGCCTTGCCGGCGATCACGGCGTCGGTGGCGGCCACGGCGGCGCCGGCGGCGCGCAGCGCGGCGGCCAGCGTGCCCGGCGCGGCCACGGTGTCGGGGTCGAGGTGGCGCGGCTGCCCGTCGTCCTGCACGGTGCGCAGCCGCTCGAGCAGCTGGCTCACGTAGTTGCCGGCGTGGGCGCGCGCCAGCTGCTCGGGGGTGGCCGGCGGCGCGTCCTGGTGGTCGAGGAAGAGGTCCAGGCCCGTGGCGCGCAGGTGGTCGGCAATGGCGTCCAGCCGCTGGGGGCATTCGGGGTGGCCGGCGCCCATGTCGTGCCCTCGGCAGGCGGGATGGCTGTAGAACGCGGTGCTCATCGGGGCTTCGGGCTTTGCGGGCTTGGGGTAAGGTGCGGGGATGAACGCCCGGATCAACGCCTCCCGCACCGCCCAGTTGTCACGGCTGGTGGACCAGATTAGCACGATCGTCGTGGGCAAGCGCCCGCAGGTCGAGGACGCGGTGGCCTGCCTGCTGGCCGGCGGCCACCTGCTGATCGAGGACGTGCCCGGCGTCGGCAAGACCACCCTCGCCCACGCGCTGGCCGTGAGCCTGGGGCTGGAGTTCCGCCGCGTGCAGTTCACGGCCGACCTGATGCCCTCCGACCTCATCGGCGTCAGCGTGTTCGAGCGCGCGCAGGAGCGCTTCGTCTTCCACCCCGGACCGGTGTTCGCGCAGGTGCTGCTGGCCGACGAGATCAACCGCGCCGGCCCCAAGACGCAGAGCGCGCTGCTCGAGGCCATGGAGGAGCATCAGGTCTCGGTGGACAACGAGACGCGCCCGCTGCCCGAGCCCTTCTTCGTGATCGCGACGCAGAACCCGTCCGACCAGCTCGGCACCTACCCGCTGCCCGAGAGCCAGCTCGACCGCTTCCTGTTGCGCATCACCTTGGGCTACCCCGACCGCGCCGCCGAGCGCGAGTTGCTGTCCGGTGGCGACCGCCGCCAGGCCGCGCAGCAGCTCGCCGCCGTGCTGCCCCCGGCCGACCTGCTGCTGGCGCAGCAGGAGGTGCTGGCCGTGCGCGCCGCGCCGCCGCTGCTCGACTACCTCCAGGCCCTGATCGCCGCCACACGCAGCGGCCAGTGGTTCGCGCAGGGCTTGAGCCCGCGCGCCGGCATCGCCGTGCTGCGCGTGGCCAAGGCGCGCGCGCTGATGGCCGGCCGCGACTACGTGGCGCCCGACGATCTGCAGGCCATCCTGCCGCAGGCCATCGCGCACCGGGTGGTGCCGGTGGCCGGCGCCGGCCGCGGGGCGGTGGAGCAGGTGCGGGCGATGATCGAGGCCACGCTCATTCCGTGACCCCCCCCCGCAGCGCCTTCGGCGCACCCCCCCAAGGGGGCGCCGCCTGCGGCCCGGCAGAGCCGGCTCCGCGGCGGCCGCTTGGTTTACCTTGGATCCGCGAGCGCTTCCGCGCCTGGTGGCAGGCGCGGCTGCCGCTTACCGACCAGTGGGCGCTGGGCCAGCGCAACGTCTACATCCTGCCCACGCGGGCGGGACTGATGTTCGCGCTGACGCTGGTGGTGATGTTGCTGGCCAGCATCAACTACCAGCTCAACCTGGGCTACGCGCTGACCTTCCTGCTGGCCGGCGCAGGCCTTGTGAGCATGCACCTCACGCACGGCAACCTTAGCGGCCTGACGCTGCACCTGCGGCCCGTGGCCAGCGGCTTTGCCGGCCAGCCGGCGATGCTGGAGGTGGTGGTGCACAACCCCGGCCGGCAGCGCCACGGGCTGGCGCTGCGCTTCGACGACCGCGCGCACCACGGCGGTCACCCCGCGCTGTGCGACGCCCCGGCCGGCGGCGAGACGCACGTGCAGCTGAGCTTCACCCCGCCGCACCGCGGCTGGCACCGCGTGCCGGCGCTGGTGCTCGAGACCGACTACCCCTTCGGCCTGTTCCGCGCCTGGAGCGTGTGGCGCCCGGCCGGCCGGGTGCTGGCCTGGCCCGTGCCCGAGGCCGCGCCGCCGCCGCTGCCGGCCCAGGGTGCCGCAGCCGGCGACGAGCGGGCCGCCCAGCGGCGCAGCGGCAGCGAGCTCGACGGCGTGCGGCCGTTCCGCCGCGGCGATTCGCTGCGCCAGGTGGCCTGGAAGAAGGTCGCCTCCAGCGGCGAGCTCGTCAGTCGCGAGACGGCCGGCCTGGCCAGCCGCTCGCTGTGGTTGGACTGGGCCGAGACCGGCGCCTCCGGCACCGAGCCGCGCCTGGAGCGACTGGCCGCCTGGATGCTGCAGGCCGAGCGCGCCGGAATCGACTGCGGACTGCGGCTGCCGGGCCGCGAGCTGCCGCCGCGCCAGGGCGAGGCCCACCGCCGCGCCGCGCTGGACCTGCTGGCCGAGTGGGGCGGCGCATGATCGCCGGCTTGGCGCTGCCGCGCCCGTCGCAGCTGCCGCGCGATGCCCGCGACACACTCTTCCTGCTGGGCGTGATCGCCTGGACGGTGGCGCCACACCTGATGCACCTGCCGGCCTGGTGTGGCGCGATGACGCTCGCGGTGCTGGCCTGGCGCGGTTGGCTCACGCTGAAAGCCGGCAGCCTGCCCAGCCGCTGGTTGGTGGCCGGCCTGCTGATGCTGGCGGCCGCCGCCACCTGGTGGCAGGAGCGCACGCTGCTGGGCAAGGAAGCAGGCATCACCATGCTGGTGGTGCTGGTGGCCCTGAAGACGCTGGAGCTGCGGGCCCGGCGCGACGCGCTGGTGGTGTTCTTCCTGGGCTTCTTCCTGGTGCTGACGCACTTCCTGTATTCGCAGGCGCTGCTCACGGGCCTGTGGCTGCTGGGCGCGGTGTGGGGCCTGCTCACCGCGCTGGCACTGGCCCACATGCCGGTGGGCCGGCCGCCGCTGGCGCGCGCAGGCGCCGTGGCGGCCCGCGCCGCCCTGCTGGGCCTGCCGCTGATGGCGATGCTGTTCGTGCTGTTCCCACGCATCGGGCCGTTGTGGGGCCTGCCGCAGGACGCGGCCGGGCGCACGGGGCTGTCGGGGTCACTTCGCCTGGGCGGCGTGGCCTCGATCGCCGAGGACGACTCCATCGCGCTGCGCGTGCGCTTCGAGGGGGCGGTGCCGCCGCCCGATCTGCTGTACTTCCGCGGACCGGTGCTGTCCACCTTCAACGGGCGCGAATGGACGCGACTGGTGCCGAGCTTCCCGGCGTCGCAGCGCCCGCGGCTGGACCTGCAGGTGGCGGGTCAGCCGCTGCGCTACGAGATGACCGTGGAGCCCAGCCAGCTGCCCCTGCTGCCGCTGCTGGAGATGACGCCCGACCTGCCCGGCGCAGCACCCAGCATCCCGGGCTGGCTGATCACGCAGCGCGTGGACGGGCAGTGGCAGACCGACCGGCCGCTGCTGGAGCGCCAGCGCGTCTCGGCCACCGCCTACCTGCTGCACCGCCACGGCCCCCAGGAGGACGTGCTGGGGCTGCGCGACCTCGTAGACCTGCCGCCCAATGCCAACCCGCGCACGCTGCAGTGGGCGGCCGAGCTGCGCGCGCAGCCCGGGATGGCCACCGCCGGCGGGCTGCAGCTGGCCGAGGCCGTGCTGCGCCACATCCGCTCGGCCGGCTTCACGTACACGCTGGAGCCCGGGCCCTACGGCGAGAACGCCATCGACGAGTTCTGGTTCGACCGCAAGCTCGGCTTCTGCGAGCACTTCGCCAGCGCCTTTGTCGTGATCATGCGGGCCATGGACGTGCCGGCGCGCATCGTCACCGGCTACCAGGGCGCCGATCCGGTGTTGCAGGACGGCTACCTCATCGTGCGCAACAGCAACGCCCACGCCTGGGCCGAGATCTGGGTGCCCCAGCGCGGCTGGGTGCGCGTCGATCCCACCGCGGCCGTGGCACCCGAGCGCGTGCGCCGCAGCCAGCGCCTGGCGCCGGCGCCGGGCCTGGTGGCCGGCGCCGTGAACACGCTCGATCCCGCCCTGGCCGAGCGGCTGCGCGCCGCCTGGGAGACGGTGAACAACCGCTGGAACCAGTGGGTGCTGAACTACTCGCGCGGGCAGCAGTTCGACCTGCTGCGCCGGCTGGGCGTGGAGAGCCCCGACTGGACGGACCTGGCCCAGGCGCTGATCGCGCTGCTGTGCGGCGCGGCGCTGGCCGGCGCGCTGTGGGCCTGGTGGGACCGCCACCGCCAGGACCCCTGGCAGCGCCTGCAGGGCCGTGTGGGCGCGAGGCTGGCGGCGCTGGGCGTGAGCGTGGCCGCCCACCACCCGCCGCGCGAGCGCGCGCGGCTGGTGCGCCGGCATCTGGGCGGCGCCGGCGAGCCGTTGGCCGCGGCGCTGGAAGAGCTGGACCGGGCCCGCTACGGCAGCGACGCGCCGCTGCCCCGCGCTGCGCTGCGGCGCTGGTGGACAGGCTTCGCGCGGTCGACGGCCGCGGGCTCAACTTCTGCAGCGCGCGGCCGATAGCGACGGGGTGCCGCCCTGCCGGGGTGGCCTCATCGCCCGCCCCTGCCGCCCGTGAAGGTCGCCGCCCCTGCCCTGCCACTGCGCACCGACGTCGTCGAGCGCCGCCTCGTGCTGCTGGGCTTTTCCCCCTCGGAGCGGCAGCAGCTCGAGGCCGCCTCGAGCGCGGGCGACAGCCACGCCGTGCGCTACCAGCTCGTGGCGGACCCCGCCCGGGCCGACGTGGCCGTGGCCGACGCCGACAACGCCGAGGCGCAGGCCACGGTGCGCCGGCTGGGGCTGCTGGCCTTGCACGTAGGCAGCGGCCAGGGCGACGGCACCATGCCGCTGCTGCTGCGGCCCGTCGATGCGGCCCAGGTGCTGCGCGCGCTGGAGCCGCTGGCCCGCCGCGGGCCGACGCCGTCACCGCAGGTGCAGCGCGTGCTCGACGAGCTGGCCCGCCTGTCCGGTCTGCCGCCGCAGCCGCGCGCGCGGCTGCTGGTGGCCGCGCACGACCACGTCGCGACGCCGCTGCTGCTGGCCCCGCTGCAGCGCGCCGGCTGCGAGCTGCTGCGCGCACGCAGCAGCACCGAGGCGGTCGAGCGCGCCCGCGACGCCGCGATCGACCTGGTGATCATCGACGCCGCGCTCGACGGCCTCGACGGCTATCACGCCTGCCGCAGCATCAAGCAGCGCGCGCTCGCCGAAGGCCGCGTGGCGCCGATGGTGGTGCTGATCGCCGCCGGCCCGATGGCGGTGAACCGCGTGCGCGCCGAGATGGCCGGCGCTGACCGCCTGCTGCCGGCCCCGCTGGGTGCGGAATCCGTGCTGGCGCTGCTGGCCGCGTCGGCGCACGCGCCCGGCGGCTGAGCCTGCGGCTGAATAATCAGCGGGTGATGCCTACCCGCCGGACTCCCGCCCGCCGCCGCGGCCTGCAGGCCCTGCTCGTGCTGGCTGCCGCGGCCGTGTTGCCGTCGGCCAGCGCCACCGGGGCCGCGGGCGGTAATCGGCCTGCCCGCCGCCGCGCCGCCGCCCCGGGGCCCAACTACGCCCGACACCCGGCGGCCCAGGCCTTCGTGGCCGAGGTGGCGGACCGACGCGGTCTCGGTGCCGCGTGGCTGCAGGCCGCCATGGCTGGCGCGCACCGCGTGGAACGCGTGCGCGAACTGATCATGCCGCCACCGGCCGGCACCGCCAAGGACTGGGCGGCATACCGCGCCCGCTTCGTCGAGCCACGCCGCGTGGCCGCGGGCCTGGCCTTCTGGCGCGACCACGAGGCCTGGCTGGCCGAGGCCGAGCAGCGCTGGGGCGTCCCGGCCGACGTGGTGGTGGCCATCGTCGGCGTCGAGACCTTCTACGGCCGCATCACGGGCACTTTCCGCGTCGTCGACGCGCTGGCGACGCTGGCCTTCGACTTCCCGTCCGGCCGGCGCGACCGCAGCGCCTTCTTCCGCGAGCAGCTGGAGGAATACCTCGTTTGGTGCCACCGCGAGGGCATCGCGCCCGGCGGCACGCGCGGCAGCTACGCCGGTGCCATCGGCCTGCCGCAGTTCATGCCCGGCAGCATCAACCGCTTCGCGGTGGACATGGACGGCGACGGCCACATCGACCTGATGCGCCAGCCGGCGGACGTGGTGGGCAGCGTCGCCCGCTACCTGGCCGAGCACGGCTGGCAGCGCGGCAAGCCCACGCACTTCGGCGTCGCCGTGCCCGTGGACACCGCCGACCGCGCCGCGCTGCTGGCCCCCGACATCCTGCCCACCTTCAGCGCCGAGCAACTGCTGGCCCGCGGCGCCGCGCTCCCCGCCGACGCCCGCGAGCACACCGGCCCGATGGCGCTGGTGGAACTGCAGAACGGTGACGCCGCACCGAGCTACGTGCTGGGCACGTCGAACTTCTGGGCGATCACGCGCTACAACTGGAGCGCGTACTACGCGATGGCGGTGATCGACCTGGCGGCCGCGCTGCGCCAGGGCTTCGCGCGGCGAAGCTGAGCGCCCGGCTTCAGACGTGCGCCGGCGCCGCCTGCCGGCCGTGGCCCGGCGCCGCGCCGCCTGCGAGCCAGCCCAGCAGCACCAGTGACAGTGCGCTGCCGATCGGAAACACCAGCACCGACAACGCCACCCAGGCCGGCACCGAGCGCCGCAGCCGGCGCGCCGCCATGCCCAGGAAGATCCAGTGCAGCAGCAGCGTCACGCCCAGCGCCGCGCCGGTGGCGGCCGCGCGCAGCGGCGAGGCGATCGTCTCGTCCAGCAGGGGCGGCAGGAACAGCGCCACGCAGCCCAGCGCCGCCAGCAGCATGACCATGGCCGCCTGCAGCAGCCACCAATCGGCCGAGGCGCTGGGGGCGGCAGGGGCGGCGGGGGCGACGGCAGTGCTCATTACCCCAGTGTAGGCCGCGACGCCCCAGCAAGGGCGGCACAAGGTCGCGTCAGGCGCCCCGAAACAGCGCCCACCGGTCACCGGCAGGTGATGCGCGTGGCCTCCAGCGTGCGGCGGTCGGCGGCCAGCCGCGCGCGCAGGTCCACGCGCTGGCCCACGGCTAGGGCGGCGGGCGGCGAGCAGTCCACGCGCAGGCCCGCGCGGCGGGTGGACACCGTCAGCCCGCGCAGTTGCAGGGTGCCGGCTGCGACGTCGACGGCGGTGATGGCACTCTCGAGGCGGAACTCGCGATCCCGGAACGCGGCCTCGGTGCGCACCTCCACGCGGGTGGCGCGCAGCACGCCCGCACGCAGGCCGCCCCACACCTCGACGGGGGCACCGAGCACGAGCGAAGGCGGCAGCGACACGCCGCTGCCGTCGACGGGGCGGCCGTTCACGGCGAAGCCGGCCCCGCTGCCGCGCGCGGTGACGCGGCCCTCCAGGCGCAGGTCGTCCGTGTCGGCCCACTCGCGCAGCGCCAGCGTGAAGCGCTGCACCTCCCACGAGGCCACCAGGCTGGGGACGAAGGCCAGGCACAGCCGGACCCAGGTGCCCGGGGCCAGGTTGGCGGGCACGCCGTCGGCGCGGTCGCAGCGGTACAGGGCGTTGCCGATGCGCAGCGTGCCCAGCAGCGGGCTCACCTCGGCCACGGGGCCCCGCAGTCGCAGCAGCGTGCTGCTCGCCGTGGCCGGCTCCACGCGCGTGGCGCGGTAGCGCTGCAATGCCGCTTCGAACTCGGCATAGACCTCCACCGCCTGTCCCGGCGCCAGCCCTGCGAAGCCGCCCGCCAGCCGCTCGTCGAACACCGCGGCGGCGTCGACCGCGCCCACCGGACCCAGCAGCTCGCTGTTGAGGCGGATGCGCAGCGCCAGGGCGCTGGCCGCCGCGCGGTCGAGGCGGCCGGCGCCGATGTCCACCGTCATACGCGGCGGCGGCAGCCAACAAGCTGCGCCGCGACAGCGCGGCAGGATGGACTTCGTGGATGGGACGGTCGGTGGGCTTGGCGAAGACTCCGTGGATAGGGCGTCCAGGCTCGCGATCGCACGGCAATCATCGAAGGTTCGCCATTTGCCCAATCGTGTGAAAAGTGTTTGCAAACGGCACTCAGCCGGGCCGACGCAGTAGCCTTGAGCGCGATGCCCCGCCGATGGATCGCCCACCTCGACATGGACGCCTTCTATGCGTCGGTGGAGTTGCTGCGCTACCCGGAGCTGGCCGGCCTGCCGGTGGTCATCGGCGGCGGCCGGCGCCACCAGCCCGAGCTGCTGGCCGACGGCACGCGCCGCTTCGCCACGCTGGCGGGCTATGCCGGCCGCGGCGTCGTCACCACCGCCACCTACCCGGCGCGCGACTACGGCATCCACAGCGGCATGGGCCTGATGAAGGCCGCGGCGCTGGCGCCGCAGGCGGTGCTGCTGCCCACCGACTTCGAGCGCTACCGGCAGCTCTCGCGCGCCTTCAAGGCCGCGGTGGCCGAGGTGGCGCCGCTGATCGAGGACCGCGGCATCGACGAGATCTACATCGACCTGACCGAGGTGCCCGGCGCGCAGGACGCGATCGGCTTCGACGCCTGCGGCGGCGTGCGCGCGCTGGCCCAGGAGATCCGCAACAACGTGCGCCGCCGCACGGGCCTGAGCTGCTCGGTGGGCGTGACGCCCAACAAGCTGCTGTCAAAGATCGCCAGCGAGCTCGACAAGCCCGACGGCCTGACCGTGCTCACCGAGGCCGACCTGCCCTCGCGCATCTGGCCGCTGCCGGTGCGCCGCATCAACGGCATCGGCCCGAAGGCGGGCGCAAGGCTCGCTGCGATGGGCATCGCCACCATAGGGCAGCTGGCGGCCACGGAAGCCACGGCGCTGGTGGCCGCCTTCGGCCGCAGCACCGGCCGCTGGCTGTACGATGCCGCCCACGGCCGCGACGACCGGCCGCTGCAGACGCACGCCGAACCGGTGTCGATGAGCCGCGAGACGACCTTCGAGCGCGACCTGCACGCGGTGCGCGACCGCGCCGAACTGACCGCGCTGCTCGACGAGCTGGTGCGCCGCGTGGCCACCGACCTGCAGCGCAAGGGCTACGCCGGGCGCACGGTGGGCATCAAGCTGCGCTTCGAGGACTTCCGCACCGTCACGCGCGACCACACCCTGCCCGAGCCGGTGGCCGACGCCGCGGCCATCCGCCATGCTGCGGGCCAGTGCCTGAGGCGGGTGGACCTGACGCGCCGGTTGCGCCTGCTGGGCGTGCGCGTGGGCGCGCTGGTGCGGGTGTGAGGGACCGGTGGACGCGGAACGCCCAGGCCAATGCCAGGCTGCGGGCCCGGCACTGATTAGCATCGGCGCTGCGCAAGGAGACAAGGCCCATGACCGTCATCACCACCATCGAAGACCTCCGCCAGCTGGCGCGGAAGCGCGTGCCGCGCATGTTCTACGACTACGCCGACAGCGGCAGCTGGACGGAGAGTACGTACCGCGCCAACAGCGAGGATTTCCAGCGCATCAAGCTGCGCCAGCGCGTGGCCGTGAACATGGAGAACCGCAGCACGGCCGTCACCATGGCGGGCCAGGCCGCGAAGATGCCGGTGGCCATCGCACCCGTGGGCCTGACGGGCATGCAGCACGCCGACGGCGAGATCCACGCCGCGCGCGCGGCCGAGAAGTTCGGCATCCCCTTCACGCTGTCGACGATGAGCATCTGCTCCATCGAGGACGTGGCCGGGCACACGACGGCGCCGTTCTGGTTCCAGCTCTACATGATGCGCGACCGCGAGGCCATGGCGCGCATGATCCAGCGCTGCAAGGACGCCAGGTGCAGCGCGCTGGTGCTGACGCTGGACCTGCAGGTCATCGGACAGCGCCACAAGGACCTGAAGAACAAGCTGCGCGCCAGCGTCATCCCCAGCCTGGGCAACGCGCTGGACATGGCCACCAAGCCGCGCTGGCTGCTGGGCATGATGGGCACGCGGCGCCACACCTTCCGCAACCTCGTGGGCCACGTGAAGGGCGTGAGCGACATGGCCTCGCTGGCGGCCTGGACGAACGAGCAGTTCGACCCGCGCCTTTCGTGGGCCGACGTCGACTGGGTGCGCCGTCAGTGGGACGG
>JBILSW010000493.1:0-3061 GCA_044371895.1 Rubrivivax sp. | reverse complement strand
CGGCCGCCCGCGTTCCTATGGCATCGTGGGAACCTTCTCGTTCTGACCAACCGACGCATGCGGGTATTCACGGCAACCCTGGGCACGGAGACCGACACGTCGTCGCCCATTCCAACGGGTTGGCGCGCTTTCGAAGACACAATGCTGTGGCGGCCCGGGCAGCACCCGGACCAGCCCACCGAAGCCACGGGGCCCCTGTGGGCCTGCCGTCGCCGTATGCGTGAAAGCGGCTGGTCGGTGGTGGAGGGAACGTGTGCCTACGCGATGCCGGGCGGCCCGGTGCCTCAGCCGGTCTACGAGGCCTTGCGCGACGAGATCCTGCAGCAGTTGCGACAGGCTCTGCCTGTGGACGTCGTTGCGCTGGGCCTGCATGGGGCCATGGTCGCCGACCGTACGGATGATTGCGAAGGCGATCTGCTGGCCCACGTGCGAGCGCTTGTCGGGCCCGAGGTCGCCGTCGGTGCCGAGTTGGACTGCCACGCCCACCTGACGCAGCGCATGCAGGACGAGGCCGATGTGCTGGTGTTCTTCAAGGAGTATCCGCACACCGACTACGTCGAGTGCGGCGAGCACCTGCTGAACCTGCTGGAGCGCACACGCCGGGGCCAGGTGCGACCGCTGATGCGGGCTTTCGACTGCCACATGGTCGCGGCGATGCAGACCAAGCAGGAGCCGATTCGAAGCTACATGACCGATGTCCGTTCCCGGGAAGCGGGGGCCGTTCTGTCGATCTCGGTCGTGCACGGCTTTGCCCGCGGCGATGTTCCCGACGTGGGCGCGAAAGTCCTGGTCGTGACGGACAACGACGCCGGCCTGGCCGCGCGAACAGCCCATGAACTCGGGCAACGCCTTTTCAGCCTGCGCGAGCAGTTGCGGACAACCCGAACCTCAATGGCCGACACGCTGGACCTGGCGCTGGCCGATGCGGCGCGCCCGCAGATCCTGTTGGAGGTGGACGACAACCCCGGCGCCGGTGCCGGCGGCGACAACACCGACGTGCTGCGCCTGCTGCTGAGCCGCGGAGTGAAAGAGGTTTGCGCCGGCCCGCTGTGGGACCCCTTGGCCGTTCGCTTCTGCTTCGATGCGGGCGTGGGCGCGCGGCTGCAGTTGCGCATCGGCGGCAAGGTGGGGCCCGGGTCCGGCGCGCCGCTGGACGTACGGGCCGAGGTGCTGGCTCTGCAGCGCAACCACCACCAGCGCGTCGGCAGCTTCGATGCGCCACTGGGTGATTCGGCGGCCGTGTCCTTCGAGGGCATCGAACTCGTGCTCACGAGTGTGCGCGACCAGGCCTACGACCCCGGCTTGTTCAGCGGCCTGAGCATCGACTGCAGGGCCAGGCGCTTCATTGTCCTGAAGTCGGCCCAGCAATTCCGCATCGGCTTCGATGTGGTCAGCACGCAGGTCTTCGCGATGCGGCGCCCCGTGACGGTAGACCGGGGCCTCAAGCGCATCGGTCGCCCTCTGTGGCCCTTTGTCGAACTGACGGAGTTACCACCGGCATGACGCGAAACCGACCTGTCATCGGCGTGACCGCCGACTTGGAGCACTACGCCGACGCACGGCCGCCACGGCCCGCGTACATCCTCGACGCCACCACCTGCGACACCCTGCGCCTGATGGGGGCCATCCCGCTCATGCTGCCCAGCGAGCTTGATGCGGTCGACGACTACCTCGATCTCTGCGACGGCATCGTCGTCAGCGGTGGGGGTTACCAGTTCCGTGTTCCGCAGTTGTTCCGGCTCGACGGCACCGAACCGCCGGAAAAGGAGCGGCGCTTCCGCTTCGAGTCCCAGCTGATGCAGCGCTGCATCGAACGCGACAAGGCCACGCTTGGCGTGTGCGGCGGGTTCCAGGTCCTGAATCAGGTCACGGGAGGTGACTTGATCGTCGCGCTGGAGCAGGAGCGTGCCGAGTGGGCGGGGCACCGTGGGACCGGCGCCCGCGAGACGGTTCATCCCGTGTCCCCCGTTGCCGGGACACGGTTCGCTGCCATCGTCGGCCAGGCGGCCTTCGAGACGAATTCATTGCACCGCCAGGGCGTCACGCGCGCAGGGCCCGGCGCGGTGGTGGCTGGGCTCGCGCCGGACGGCATCGTCGAGGCCATCGAGGTGCCCGGTCGGCGCTTTGTGCTCGGTGTGCAGTGGCATCCCGAGTTCCTGCTCAGCGAACCGGAACGGCGCTTGTTTGCCGCCCTCGTCGATGCAGCGCGCGCGTGACGCGCTGCGCGCCGCGCGCACCAGCGTCCTGGCGCTGATGGCGCTGCTGGCGCTGGCGCTTGCGGCGTGTGACGTATCGGACATCCGGGCCGACCCGCGCCGCATCACGATGGCCGTTGCGCGCGACATTTCGACCCTTGACCCCGCTGCCACCTTTGTCATCAGCAACCAGCTGGCGATCAACCTGGCCTACGAAAAGCTGGTGGTGGCCGAGGTTGCCGACGGCAAGCCAACGGGGCGCATGCTGGGGCAGCTGGCCGAGCGGTGGACGTCCAGCGAAGATGGGCTGGTGTGGACCTTTCACCTGCGCCGCGGGCACCGATTCGATGATGGCAGCGAAGTCACCGCCGAAGCCGTGAAGTTCTCCTTCGAGCGCACGCTCAAGCTCAAGGCCCCGCCGTCGCAGTTCCTGTTTTTTCTTCGCAGCGTGGAGGCCGTGTCCCCGCATGAGGTGCGCTTCACGCTGCGCATACCCGTGGCCTTTTTCCTGGAAGTGCTGGCCGTGCCCACGGCCAGCATCGTCAACCCCAAAGTGATGGCCAAGGCCAACGGTGCCGACCTCGGCAGCCGCTGGCTTTCCACACAAACCGCCGGCAGCGGTCCCT
Organism: Rubrivivax sp.; assembly: GCA_044371895.1. GTDB lineage: Bacteria > Pseudomonadota > Gammaproteobacteria > Burkholderiales > Burkholderiaceae_C > Rubrivivax. The sequence goes on along the minus strand of JBILSW010000493.1, from coordinate 240 downwards.
ATCGCGTGTCGCGCTTCGAGAAGGGCCAGCGCGTCACGTTGACGCCGAACCCGCACGCGACGCGCCAGCCGGCGTACTTCACTGAGGTCAATTTCTTGACCGTGAAGGACGACGCCACGCGCGTGATCCAGCTGGCAAAGGGGGCGATCGACATCGTTGACCCGGTGTCGGGTGCATCAGATGGCTGGGTGGCAGCCCGGCCGGGCGTGGATGTTGTCACCGGCCCGTCGCCGACCGTCG
>JBILSW010000494.1:0-3061 GCA_044371895.1 Rubrivivax sp. | reverse complement strand
GCAGGCTGTAGGCCTTGGACACCGTCATCGGGTTGATCGCGTGCTCCAGCGCCAGCGCGCGCACGCTGGGCAGTTCCTCGCCGGCCGCAAGGCTGCCGCTGGCGATGCGGCGCCGCACCTGCTCGACGATCTGGCGATAGATCGGCACGGCGTCGGACGGCAGGATGTCGAAGCGGATGCTCATTAAAGCATAGTGTATCATGACACCAATACACTAAGAACGTTCCGCTTCGACAAGTCCCCTCACGCAGCCCCGCGTTTGCGGGGCGGCAGCGTCGGGCTCCTGCCGCTGCGGCTCCTCGTCGAACTCGACGACCAGCCCGGTGCCGCCTACCCCGCAGCTCCTGCATCGGGCGGCCCCGGCCGGCCCGGAGGGCGGCCACCGCGGGCGCCCGAGCGGCGGGCGGGTTCGCCACCCGGGCCGGTTGCGGCACCACCGCCCAGCGTTCCCGCCCAGCGTGCCGGGGTCAGGCCGAAGGCGCGGCGGAACACCGCGATGAAGCTGCTGGCATCGACATAGCCCACCTCTAGCGCCACACGCGTGACGGCATAGCCGCGTGCCAGCAGCTCGAGGGCAGCGAGCAGGCGGCGCTGCGTGCGCCAGTCGCCGGGCGTCATGCCGGTCTCGCGCAGGAATCCGCGCGTGGCGCTGCGCAGGGAAAGGCCCGCCCGGCTCGCAAGGACGTCGAGATCGCGTGCGTCGGCGGGGTCGGCGTGCCAGGCCGCCGTCATGTGGCGCAGCCGCGGGTCGCTCGGTTCCGCCAGGTGCAGTCCGGCCAGCTCCGGCCGCACCAGCACGCCGGGCAGCTGGTCGAGCAGCACCCGCATCAGGCGCGCCTCGGGCCCACGCGGCGGGTAGGCCGCGCCCAGCCGCGCGGCCGCCGCCAGCAGGGCCTGCAGCAGGGGCGTGAGCTCGATGACGGCTGGTCGCGGCGGCGCCACGCGCATCCGCTGGTCGATGTACAGCGTCTGCAGCCGGTAGCCCCACGACGAGCCCACGCTGTGCATCAACCCCGGCGGCATCCACACCGCACGCTGCGGCGGCACCACCCAGTGACCCTGCGTGGTGTGGATGTGGATCACTCCCTGCCCGGCGTGGATGAGCTGCGCGCGGCGGTGGCGGTGCCAGGCGCCCTGGCCGGGCCCGAACGACTCCTCCAGAACGACGGCACGCGCGACGGCGGCGTCGGGATCCATGGTCATGGCACTGCGAAGGGCGAGTGGCGGGTTTACGGCATCGATTGTCGATCATCAGCGATTCCGGAATGCCGGCAGGCGCCACAGTCCTGTCATCGCAACCACCAACCGCCAACCGCCATGAACCGCAAACCTCTCTCCGCATCGATGGCCGTGCCGCTCGCGAGCTCCGTGCTGGCCACCGTCCTGGCCGTCGCCTCCGCGCCGGCACCGTCCTTCGCCGCGACCGACCGCCCCGGCGCGGCCGCCGCACTGCACGTGCACACCTCGTCGCCCGACGGCTTCCTCACCAACAGCGTCTGGATCGACGATGGCCGAGAGGTCACGGTCGTCGACACGCAGTTCACCCCGGCGCTGGCGCAGGCGGTGGTGGCCGACATTGCCCGGCGCACGCGATCGCCGATCCGCCGAGTCATCGTCACCCACCCCAACCCCGACAAGTTCAACGGGCTGTCGGTGTTCCACCGCCTCGGGGCCGAGAGCATCGCTTCGCGCGCCACCGCCGATCGCATGCCCGGAGTCCACGCCTACAAGCGATACTTCTGGACCGAGATCGCACGCGCCTTCACGCCCGACACCTACCCGGCGCTCGAGCAGCCGCGCACCACCTTCAGCGGACGCATGACCGTACCCCTGGCCAACGGCGACAGCCTGACCCTGTTCGAGCTGGCCACACCCGGCGTCAGCGCCACGCAGACCGCGGTGCGGCTGGACTCCACCGGGGACCTCGTCGTCGGCGATCTCGTCGCCAACCGCACGCACGCCTGGCTTGAGGGAGCGGTGGACGGCGGGCGGCCCGTCTTCGACCTGGCCGGCTGGAAGGCCGCGCTGCGCGAGCTTCCCGCGCTGGCTGCCGGCAAGCCCGGCGCGAGGCTGCACGCCGGCCGCGGGCCGGCGCTGCCGGTGACCGACGCGGTGCCGGCGCAGCTGGCCTACCTCGACGCCGCCGATGAGGCGATCCGCGCCGAAGAGCAGGTCCTGGGCGGGGAGCGTGCCGCGCTGGCCGACCCGACGCGCCAGGCGCCGCACGTGCGCGCCATCCGCGAGCGCTTGGTGGCGCGCTTTCCCAGCCACTCCATGCCCGAGCTGCTGGACCACAGCCTGTACGGCTGGCTGGCCAGCCGCGCCCGCTGAGAGCCGGCCGTGGTGCCGCGCCCGCCCGACGACGCCCCGCAACCGCCGCCCCGGCGCTTGCTGGTCACCGGCCTGGGCGGCACCCTGGCGCCGGTGCTGGCGCGCGCCGCTCAGGCCCGTGGCGATGAGGTGCTGCGCTGGCGCCGCGACGCGCCGGGCTTCGACCCCGAGGCCGAGTTCGAGCGGCTGCGCCCCGACGCCGTGGCCCACCTGGGCATGGGCGACGCCGCCGGCTGCGGCCGGCTGGCCGCGCTCGCGCACCGCGCCGGGCTGCCCTTCCTGTTCACCAGCACGGCCATGGTGTTCCACCACGTGCCCGACGGCCCGCACCGGCCGGGCCACACCCGCAACGCCGTCGATCCCTACGGCCGCTACAAGATCGAGGCCGAGGACGCCGTGCGGGCCGCCCACCCCGGCGCCGCCATCGCCCGGCTGGGCTGGCAGATCGGCCCCGAGCCGGTGGGCAACAACATGCTGGCGGCGCTGGACGGCTGGCAGGCCGGGCAGGGCGAGGTGGCCGCCAGCCGCGCCTGGATCCCGGCCTGCTCGTTCATGGAGGACACCGCCGAAGCCCTGCTGGGGCTGCTGGGCGTGCCGGGCCTGTACCACCTCGACAGCAACGCGCAGGACGCCTGGAGCTTCCACGAGATCGTGCTGGCACTGCGCGAGCGCTTCGGGCGCGCGCACTGGCGCGTGCGCGCGCACGCCGACTACGCGCACGACCAGCGGC
>JBILSW010000492.1:0-3065 GCA_044371895.1 Rubrivivax sp. | reverse complement strand
CAGGTCGGCCACGAAACGGGCCCACAGGGCCTCCTGTTCGGTGGTGGGGTCGGTGGGCTGCAGGCTCATCGTGAGGCGCGGGTGCCGCCTAGCGGTGCTTTCCCTTCAGCGGGTCGGCCTTGCGCTCCTTCTTCTTCAGCTCCCTGGGCTTGGTGGCCTTCTCGGGCTTGGCGCCCTGCCCGCTGCCCGCGCTGCCGCCGGAATTGACCTTGACCAGCGGGCCGGTGATCGAGACGCCGTCCGGCCCCAGCACAACCGAAGAAGGGCCGGCCTTGATCGTCAGCTGCACGCCGGCCTCGATGACGACGTTGATGCCCCCCTTGAGGTGCACGTTGGTGCCGGCCTCGACGCCGACGTCGGTGCCGGCCTTGGCGAAGACCGAGGTGCCCGACTGCAGAGACACGGTCATGCCGGCGTCGGCGATGAAGTGCTGGGCCGCCTTCGCGGACCAGCTGGCGTCCACCTTCTGGACGACGTCCTTGCCGGCTTCAAGCTGCCAGATCTCGGCCACCTTGGCCGTGTGGTTCTTGCCCACCGTCAGCTCGTACTCGCCGTCGACCTGCTGCGCCTGGTCCTTGCCGACGTGGAAGGTGGCGTTGGCCACCACGTTGCTGTGCAGGTCGTTCTCGACGACGTCCAGGCGGTCCTTCTGCGCGCGCAGCATCAGGTACTCGCTGCCCTTGGTGTCGTCGAAGCGCAGCTCGTTGTAGTCGGCCGCCTTGCCGCCCTTGGTGGAGCGGGACTTCAGCGCCGTCACGTTCTTGTGGTCGGGCAGCGCGTAGGGCGGCTTGTTGTCGCCGTTGTAGACGCTGCCGACGACCAGCGGCTGGTCCGGGTCGCCCTCGAGGAAGGCGACGACGACCTCGTGCCCGATGCGGGGCAGCGCGAGCAAACCGAAGCCGTTGCCCGCCCAGCCCTGCGCGACGCGCAACCAGCACGAGCTGCCGGCGTCCTTCTTGCCCAGGCGGTCCCAGTGGAACTGCACCTTCACGCGGCCGTGCTCGTCGGTGTGGATCTCCTCGCCCGAGGGGCCGACAACGAGCGCCGTCTGCGGCCCGGCGACAACGGGCTTGCGCGTAACGCGTGCCGGGCGGAAGGGGTCGGCGTGGCTCTGCGCCACGAAGCGGCACAGGAAGCGGGTGTCCTCGCCGACGCCGGCCTCGTAGCCGGCCTGGACGGCGTCGATGCGCGTCTGCAGCACGATGTACTCGGCGTTCTGATCCTCGCGCGGGTGATCGACGAGCGAGAAGCTGCTTCCGGCGGCCAGCCCGGGCGTGTTGCCCTGACCGGTGAAGCGGGTGGAGCGGCTGCTCGCCTCGTCCAGCCGGAGGCGCGCGCGGGCGTCGCCGCCGGCCTTGGCAGCGTGGCCGCCCGGGTAGTCGTAGACCTCGAGGCCGCTCTCGGCGTGCTTGCGCGACGAGGCCACGGTGTCGGACCGCAGCGAGGTGGCCGGCTTCTGGAAGTCGTAGTCCGACAGCGTCCACTTGCCGGTCTGGATCTCGTGTCGCATGTGCCAGGCGCTGATGCCTTGACGCTCGCCGAGAGCCTGCTCGTCCTCGAAGTGGCTGATCTTGTCGAAGCCCGGCAGCGGCGCATGGGTGCCGGACGCGTCGGCCAGAACAAGTTCGTGCTTGTCCTTGGTGTGGCGGAAGAAATAGAAGATGCCCTCCTCCTCCATCAGCCGGCTGACGAAGTCGAAATCGGTCTCGCGGTACTGCACGCAATAGCCGCGTGGCGAGTAGCTACCCTTGAGTTCAGAGACGAAGTTGCTGGCGTAGTCGCCGAACACCTGCTTGATGATGTCCGGGACGCTCTTGTCCTGGAAGATGCGGAGATCGGCCGAGCGCGTGAGCAGCCACAGCCAGGGCCGAAGCACGAGGCGGTAGCTGAAGCGCCGGCCGTCGACGCCGTCGATGCCGAAGGCGGCGACGATGCCGTGGAACCAGCGCTGCTGGCCGTCGGCGACCTCGATCGATACCGCCGCCGGCTTGCCCAGCACGGCATCGGCGGCGATCTTCGGGTCGTCGCTGACCGCCACGACGCGCAGCTCAAACAGGCGCGATACCTCCTCCAGTCCTGACATGGACCTGAAGAGCAGCGATGGTGCGGCAGCGCACACCAGCTTCATCTGTGTCGGATTGGCGCCCATGTCGTCCCTGCTGTCCTCAATGCGCCGCCGCAGCGACCACCCAGCCGTGCACCGGCTCGCCACCCTCGGTGCGCAGCACCGCGCCCGAGGTCTCCAGCACGTCCAGCCCGGCCGCCTGCAGCACGCCCTGCACGTAACCTCGGCGGTGACTGTAGCGCCCATGCTCAAGCAACCGGTGATCGGCACCGGCGTCGCCGCCTGCGGCGTCCAGCGCCTCGACCGTGAAGACCAGCCGGCCGTGCGGCCGCAGCGAGGCGGCTGCTGCAGCGGCGAAGGCCTCCAGCGCACCGAAGTAGCACAGCGTGTCGGCCGAGACGATCAGGTCCCAGCGGCGACCGCGCTCGCGCAGGAAAGTCACCAGCTCGCCCTGCACCAGCTCGTCGTAACCGCCGCGCGCGCGCGCCTTCTCAAGCATGCCGGCGGACAGGTCCACGCCGACCAGCTGCCGCGCCCAGGGCGCCAGCAAGGGCGCGCAAAGGCCGGTGCCGCAGCCGGCATCCAGCACGTCGCGGTCTCGCTGCGGCGCGCCGGCATGGCGCGCCACTGCCTGCGCCACCAGCTCCGGCGCGCGGTAGGACAGCGAGGCCAGCTTGGCGTCGAAGCTGGCCGCAAAGCCGTCGAAGACCCGCTGCACGTAGGCGTCGGCGGCGCGCGCAGGCACGTCCTCGCCGGTGCAGGCACGCAGGTGGTGCTCCGCCAGCACGTTGCCCGGCTCGGCCTGCAGCCAGGCGCGCCAGACCGCGGTGGCCTCATCCTTCATGCCGAGCATCGAGTAGGACACCCCGAGCAGCCGCCGCAGCACGGCGCTGCGCGGCGCGACCACCAGGCCGTCCATGCACTGCTGCACGGCCTCCGACAGGCGTCCGCAGCGAAACAGATGGTTGGCCAGGTTCTGGCGCGCGTCGGCGAAGTCTGG
>JBILSW010000490.1:0-3082 GCA_044371895.1 Rubrivivax sp. | reverse complement strand
CACCGTGCAGGCCGCGGAGCTGACGCAGGCCCTGGCCACCGGCGTGGTCGAGAGCACCATGACCTCCGGCGCCACCGGCGTGGACAGCAAGCTGTTCGAGCACCTGAAGTTCTATTACGACACCCAGGCCTGGCTGCCCAAGAACGCCGTGCTCGTCAACAAGGCCGCGTTCGACGGCCTCGACGCCGCCACCCGGCAGGCCGTGCTCAAGGCCGCGGCCGACGCCGAGGTGCGCGGCTGGGCCGCCAGCCGCAAGGTCAACGTGGACACGCTGGCGCGCCTGCGCACCGAGGGCATGCAGGTGCTGCCGCCCTCGCCGCAGCTCAAGGCCGACATGGCCAAGGTCGGCGAGACGATGCTGAAGGAGTGGGTCGAGAAGGCCGGCGCCGACGGCAAGGCGCTGCTCGACGCCTTCCGCAAGTAGGCCGCCGGGCCCGCCGCGATGCGCCGCGCACTGAATGCCCTGTACGACGGCGCGGCCTGGCTGGCGGCGCTGTCGATGGTGGGCCTGCTGGCGATGGTGCTGCTGACCATCCTCAGCCGTCAGATGGGCTTCCACGTGCCGGGCACCGACGCCTACGCCGGCTACCTGATGGCTGCGGCCGGCTTCCTGGCGCTGGCGCACACGCTGAAGAAGGGCGAGCACATCCGCGTGACGCTGCTGCTCGGCCGGCTGCAGGGCGGCGCGCGCCGCGCGATGGAGCTGTGGGCGCTTGCCGCGGCCGCCGCGCTGGCGGGCCTGTTCGCCTGGTACAGCGCGCGGCTGGCGTGGCAGTCGCGCCTGTTCAACGACATCAGCACCGGCAACGACGCCACGCCGCTGTGGATCCCGCAGCTGGCGATGGCGGCGGGCACGCTGGTGTTTCTCGTGGCCTTCGTCGACGAGTTGGTTCAGGCCGCGACGGGGCGCCGCGCCACCGAAGACCAACCCGCCCGGCACGAGTGAGCACGCGATGAGCGATATCGGCATCATGGTGCTGCTGGTGGCGGCGCTGTTCGCCATCCTGGCCAGCGGCGTCTGGATCGGCCTTACGCTGACCGGCGTGGCCTGGATCGGCATGCAGCTGTTCACCAGCCGCCCGGCCGGCGACGCCATGGCCGTGGCGATCTGGGGCAGCGCCAGCAGCTGGACGCTGACCGCGCTGCCCCTGTTCGTGTGGATGGGCGAGATCCTGTTCCGCACGCGGCTGAGCTCCGACATGTTCCGCGGCCTCGCGCCCTGGATGCAGGCCCTGCCGGGGCGGCTGCTGCACGTCAACGTGGTGGGCTGCACCATCTTCGCGGCGGTGTCGGGCAGCAGCGCCGCCACCTGCGCCACCATCGGCAAGATGAGCCTGCCGGAGCTGGCCCGCCGCGGCTACCCCGACGGCATCAGCATCGGCTCGCTGGCCGGCGCCGGCACGCTGGGCCTGCTGATCCCGCCGTCGATCATCATGATCGTCTACGGCGTGGCGGCCGATGTCTCGATCGCGCAGCTGTTCATCGCCGGCGTGGTGCCGGGCATCCTGCTGGCGCTGCTGTTCTCAGGCTACCTGGTGGTGTGGGCACTGCGCAACCCGGCGCTCGTGCCGCCGGCCGACGCCCCGCTGCCGCTGCGCGCGAAGCTGGCCGAGTCGCGCCACCTGATCCCGGTGGTGCTGCTGATCGCGGCCGTGCTGGGCAGCATCTACGGCGGCATCGCCACCCCCACCGAGGCCGCGGCCGTGGGCGTGGTCGGCGCGCTCGTCGTCAGCGCGGCGCAGGGCTCGCTGAACTGGCAGAGCTTCAAGGACAGCCTCTTCGGCGGCACGCGGCTGTTCTGCATGATCGCGCTCATCCTCGCCGGTGCGGCCTTCCTGACGCTGAGCATGGGCTACATCGGCCTGCCGCGCCACCTGGCGGAGTGGATCGGCAGCCTGGGCCTCGAGCCTTGGCAGCTGCTGCTGGCGCTGATGGCCTTCTACATCGTGCTCGGGTGCTTCCTCGACGGCATCAGCATGGTGGTGCTGACCATGGGCGTGATCATGCCCACCGTCACCGCCGCCGGGATCGACCCGCTGTGGTTCGGCATCTTCATCGTGCTCGTGGTCGAGATGGCGCAGATCACGCCGCCGGTGGGCTTCAACCTGTTCGTGCTGCAGGGCATGACGGGGCGCGACATCGGCTGGGTGGCGCGGGCGGCGTTCCCGTTCTTTCTGCTGATGATCGCGGCCGTGGCGCTGATCTGGGCCTTCCCGGGCCTGGTGACGGCGCTGCCGCAGCAGATGCGGGGCTGAGCGCGTCGTCCTTGTGGTGCGGGGCCGGAGATAGGCCCGGCTTGCCGCGTTGTTCGGGCGATCGGGCGGCGCGGGGCTGTCTAGCATCCGGCCCATGTCCGACCTGTCGACACCGCCGCTGCGGCTGCTGCCCGAGGGCGAGGGCGTTCCGCAGCCCTGGCCAACGCCCGAGCTGGTCGGCTACGAGACGTCCAGCCCCTTCGGCGTGCCGCCCGTCGTGGCGATCGAGGGCCACAACGGCCACGCCATCAAGGGTCGGCTGAAGCGGTTCGAACCAAACCGCGACGAGATCGAGCTCATTCCCTCGGGGCAGTCGCGCCCCGTGCCCGTTCGGCCCGGCCAGTTCCGGCGGCTGTGCCTGATCGAGCCGCTGGAGGCGCTGGCGCCAGTGGAGCTGCCCGGACTGGGCGAGCCAGGCTGGGAGCGCGCGTCGCTGCCGTTCATCGTGCACTTCCGCCAGGGCGCGGCGTGGCATGGCCACACCATCGGCCAGCACGAGCGGCCGGAGGGCCTGTACCTGTTCGAGCCCTTCGACGACCGCGGCTCGGTGCGCCGCTGGTTCGTGCCGCGCGCGGCCTACTCGCATGCGACGATCGGCCCCTTGCTGGGGCAGGCGCTGCTGCAGCAGGACGTGGCGTCGCAGGATCAGCTGGCCGAGGCGCTGGCCGAGCAGCGGGCCCTGCGCAGCCGCAAGCTCGGCGACATGCTCGTCGTGCGTCAGATCGTCACGCCCGACGAGCTCGAGCAGGCGATCGAGCAGCAGTCGAAGATGCCCATGGTGCGCATCGGCGAGGCGCTGGTGGCCCTGGGCTACGTCACCGAGGAGC
>JBILSW010000489.1:0-3085 GCA_044371895.1 Rubrivivax sp. | reverse complement strand
TCCAAGCCCGAGGCCATGGACACGCTCGATCGCCGCCTGATCCAGCTGAAGATCGAGCGCGAGGCCGTGCGCAAGGAGAAGGACGAGGCCTCGATCAAGCGCCTGGCGCTGATCGAGGACGAGATCGCCAAGCTTGAGCGCGAGGCCGCCGACCTCGAGGAGATCTGGAAGAGCGAGAAGGCCACCGCCCAGGGCAGCGCGCAGGTCAAGGAGGAGATCGACCGCACGCGCGGACAGATCGAGGAACTCAAGCGAAAGGGCAACTTCGACAAGGTGGCCGAGCTGCAGTACGGGCGGCTGCCCGAGCTGGAGAAGCGGCTGAAGGAGGCCCAGGCCAAGGAGTCCGGCAAGAAGGGCGAGGGCCGGCCGCAGCTGCTGCGCACGATGGTGGGCGCCGAAGAGATCGCCGAGGTCGTGTCGCGCGCCACCGGCATCCCGGTGAGCAAGCTGATGCAGGGCGAGCGCGACAAGCTGCTGCAGATGGAGGCCCGGCTGCACGAGCGCGTGGTGGGCCAGGACGAGGCCATCGTGGCCGTCGCCGACGCCATCCGCCGCTCGCGCGCGGGCCTGTCCGACCCCAACCGGCCGTTGGGCAGCTTCCTGTTCCTGGGCCCCACCGGCGTGGGCAAGACCGAGCTGTGCAAGGCCTTGGCCGGCTTTCTGTTCGACAGCGAGGATCACCTGATCCGCGTCGACATGAGCGAGTACATGGAGAAACACTCCGTCAGCCGGCTGATCGGCGCGCCCCCGGGCTACGTGGGCTACGACGAGGGTGGTGCGCTCACCGAAGCGGTGCGCCGCAAGCCCTACAGCGTGCTGCTGCTCGACGAGGTGGAGAAGGCCCACCCCGACGTCTTCAACGTGCTGCTGCAGGTGCTGGACGACGGCCGTCTCACCGACGGCCAGGGCCGCACGGTGGACTTCAAGAACACCGTCATCGTGATGACCAGCAACCTGGGCTCGCAGATGATCATGCAGATGGCCGGCCGGCCGGGCGACGAGATCAAGGACGCCGTCTGGAGCGAGGTCAAGGCGCACTTCCGGCCGGAGTTCCTCAATCGCATCGACGAGACCGTGGTCTTCCACGCGCTCGACCGCACGCACATCGAGAACATCGCGAAGATCCAGCTCAAGGGATTGCAGGCGCGACTGGAGAAGCTGGAAATGAAGCTTGAGGTGAGCCCGGCCGCGCTGGCCGAGCTGGCCAAGGTGGGTTTCGACCCTGTGTTCGGCGCGCGGCCGCTTAAGCGCGCCATCCAGCAGCGCATCGAGAACCCGGTGAGCAAGCTCATCCTCCAGGGGCGCTTCGGGCCCAAGGACGTCATACCGGTCGAGTTGGTCGGGGGCGGCTTCAGCTTCGAGCGCGTGGTGCACTGAACCGCACCCCGGCGCGCGCCCGGCCGGCGCGCCGGGCCGGGCTGGCGTCAGTCCGGCACGTCGATGCGGTCGAGCTGCAGGCGGGCCAGCGTCAGGTTGCTGCCGTGGGCCTGCAGCACCACGTGCAGCGCCACGCCCGGGTGGCGCGGTACCGGCTTCAGGATCAGGTGGTGGTGGGCGGTGCTGATGGCGGCTTCGGGTTGCGGCGAACCCAGCCCCAGTGCCCGCGACGCGTCCAGCATGGAGGCCAGCAGAGCCGCGCCCTGCCGTGCGAGCCGCTCAGGCGATGGCGCGTCGCCCGAGGAGGCCATCACGGTCATCGAGTGCATGTCGAACACGCAGCATGCCTGGACGCCCTTGACGAGTGCGCAGCGCTGGGCGTAGGACGCCCAGCTCGACGCGCCGGGCACCGGCATGGGCATGATGGCCGTCGGGGTTGCGAAGGCCGCCGGCGGCACCGCCAGTGCGGCCGGTAGGGTCAGGGCCGTCGGTACCGTCGTGGCCTTGGGCGCGGCCGGTGCCGGCGGCTCGCCCAGGGCAACCTGGGCCCTCGGCGCCTTGGGCGCGGCCTGCGCCATGGGCGCGGTGCTGGCGGCGCGCAGCGGCCTCAACTGGCGCATCGACTCCAGCGGCATCGGCTCGGTCATGGCTTCGGTGGCCGGCACTGGAGGCCTCGGCACGGCCCGCGACAACTCGGTCGGCAACGCGCGCTCTCCGCCGGGCATGCCGTGCAGGCGGTTCCAGGCGCCGCCGACGAAGGTCCACACGTGCTTCGGCTTGGCGGCGTGCGGCGCCACGTGCACGGCCACGGGCGTCTGATGCGCCAGTTGCGCGCTGGGCCCGGCCAGTCCGATGCTGGAGCCCAGCGGCACCAGCAGCAGGTCGCGGTTGGGCCAGTTGCGGCCCTGCATAGCCTGGTGCAGCGGCGCGAGTTGCGCGGTCAGCGCGTGCGTGGGCAACTCGCCTACCATCAGCACGCCTAGCCTGCTGTGAGCCAGCAGCACGCGCGCCAGCGCCGCCCGGGTGGGGCCGTCGGCCTGCACCTCGGTGCTGTAGACGCGCACAGGGCTGTCGTCCGCCAGCTTGACCTCGACGAAGAGAATCACGGCCAGCGCCACGCCCTGGCCCTGCCGGCGGATGGACAGGCGTTGCACGCGCGCACCCGCTGGTACCACCATGCTGTTCAGGAGGCGCACCGAGGCCGCGAGGCCCACGTCGTGCAGTGCGATGAACTCGGGCGCCAGGCGCTGGAACTCGGCCTGCAGCGACATCGCGGCGTCGCCGCCCACGAAGAACTCGACCTGGTCGTCCGAGACACGGCGGCCGACATCGCCCGTGGCCTCGCCCAGATAAGCGTCGCTGTCGCGCACGATCTGGGTGGCCGGCGCGGCCAGGTCGTCGCGGGCTGGCCGTGCGGGCAGGACGCGCTGTGTGTCGGGCCAGTTGTCGGGTTCGCGCGCGGCGGGCATCCGTGGGTCTCTGGTGGGTCATGTTCGGGTAACAGCAGGATGATAGGCGGCCGGTGGCCCGTCCCGGGGCCCATCGTCAAGACCCACTCCCTAGAATCGAAGCCCGCAGCAGCTGGGCGAGGGCCGATGAGCGAAAGACAAACCTTGCGGCCGGTGGTCGTGGTGGGGGCCGGGCTGGCCGGCCTGACGGTGGCCCTCGAACTGGCGCGTTCGCGGCCCGTGGTGGTGCTGGCCAAGCG
>JBILSW010000553.1:0-2643 GCA_044371895.1 Rubrivivax sp. | reverse complement strand
ACTCATCGCGGACGTGGACCTTCGGCAGGTCAGCCTTTACGCCATCTTCGAAGCGGCCAATCGCATCGAAGGGAAATCACAGTAATTTATGCAAGTAGCCTTCAACCCAGGAAGTTTGGTCTCTGCCCGCGGCCGCGAGTGGATAGTCCTGCCGGAATCTGACCAGCAGACGCTTCGCCTTCGCCCCCTGGGTGGCGGTGAGCGCGACGAGACGCTCGTCTATCTTCCCCTCGAGCGTCAGCCCGTCCAGCCCGCTACTTTCCCATGGCCGACTGTCGACCAGGCCCGCAACCATTCGGCGAGCCAGATGCTGCTGGATGCGTTGCAGCTGAAGCTGCGCAGTGGCGCGGGCCCCTTCCGCAGCTTCGGCAACATCGCTGTCGAGCCCCGCGCCTACCAGCTCGTCCCGCTGCTGATGGCGCTGAAGCTACCGACCGTCCGGCTGCTGATTGCCGACGACGTGGGTATCGGCAAGACCATCGAGGGCGCGCTGATTGCGCGCGAGATGCTCGACCGCGGCGAAGTCCAGCGCCTCACCGTCCTGTGCCCGCCCCACCTGTGTGAGCAATGGCAGCGTGAGCTGGCCAGCCGCTTCCACATCCCCGCGGTCGTCGTTCGCTCCAACACTGCTGACCGCCTGGAGCGCGACCTCCCGCCGGGTGCGTCGCTCTTCGATGCCCACCCGTTCACCGTCGTCAGCCTTGACTACATCAAGTCCGAGCGTAGGCGCGAGGCCTTCCAGCGCTTCTGTCCGGAGTTCGTCATCGTTGACGAAGCCCATACCTGCACCCAAGCGGGCCAAGGGCGGCAACAGCGTTACCAGCTGCTCAAAGGCCTGGCCGCGCAGCCTGACCGCCACCTCGTGCTGCTGACCGCCACCCCACACAGCGGCGACGAAGAAGCCTTCTTCAACCTGCTGGGCCTCCTGCGCTCAGATTTCACCCAACTCAAGGACCTGCCTCCGGGCCAGCGCAGCGACCTGCGCGAGGCCTTGTCTCGCCACTTTGTTCAGCGTCGCCGCCCGGACATTGCGGAGTGGCAGGACACCTCGATGTTCCCGGAGCGCAAGTCGGCCGAGGTGACCTACCGCCTCACCGGTGCGTGGGGCCAGTTGTTCAACGACGTGCTGGCCTACGCCCGCGAACTGGTCGAGCGCTCTGAGGGCCAGGGCCTTCGCGAGCAGCGCATGAACTGGTGGGCCGCCTTGGCGTTGCTGCGCTGCATCTCGTCGTCCCCCGCCGCAGCTGTAAACGCGCTCCGCACCCGCCTCCAAGGCGCTCAAGGTGAATCGGGCGCAGCCGAGGCCACCTCCCTGGAAGAGTTCGAAGCCCAAGCCAGCGACCGAGTACTGGACGGGACAGAAGACGCTCTGTCGACCGACGATATCGAGCCCGGTGCGCAGACCGAGGACAGCCTGCGGCTGCAAGAGCTGATGGCCAGCGCGAATGCTTTAGCCGGCCAGCAGAACGACCCCAAGCTCGCCAAGCTGCAAGAGCACCTGGCCATCCTGCTCAAAGACGACTTCCAGCCGGTGGTCTTCTGTCGCTACATCGCGACCGCACATTACCTGGCGGCAGCCCTGCAAGAGAAGTTCAAGTCGGCCACAGTCAAGGCGGTCACCGGCGAACTCACGCCGGATGAACGCGAGACGGCCGTTGAGCAGTTGGGTGACAGCGACGTGCGCATCCTGGTCGCCACGGATTGCCTCTCCGAAGGTATCAACCTGCAGGGGCTGTTCACCGCAGTCGTGCACTACGACCTCAGTTGGAATCCGACGCGTCATGAGCAGCGGGAGGGGCGTGTGGACCGCTTTGGCCAGAAGGCCCGCGAGGTCCGCAGCACCATGCTCTACGGGGAAGACAACCCGGTGGACGGTGCCGTTCTGCAGGTCATCTTGCGCAAGGCCGAGAGCATCCGCAAGGAGTTGGGTGTGCTTGTGCCTATGCCCGACGATGAGGGCAAGCTCACCCAGGCCCTGATGAACGCGGTGCTGCTGCGCAAGGGAACTCCGCTCAACGCGCAGTCGCAGCTCGACCTGTTCGGCGAGCCGGCCAAGGAGATTGACCTCGCCTGGCAAAGCGCGAAGGAGAAGGCCAAGCAGAACCGCAGCATCTTTGCCCAACGCCGCTTGAAGCCCGAAGACGTGCTGCCCGAGTGGCGCAAGTCAGCCGCCGTCCTCGGCGGCGAGGCCGACGTGGAACGATTTGTCAGTCGTGCGGCCACCCAACTCGGCGCACCGCTGCAGTCGGTGAAGCAGCACTTCAAGCTGCTGACCGAACATCTACCGGGCACGGTGCAGGAGCGGCTGGCAGCCGAGGGCCTGTCCGGCACGCTGCGCATCGACTTCCACCAGCCTGCCGCGCAAGGCGCCACCTTCATCCACCGCACGCACCCGCTAGTGGCCGTGCTGGCCGACACGCTGCTGGAGCAGGCGCTGGACGCCACACCTTCGAGCGACGACGCTACCGCCGTGGCCCGCGCCGGTGCCGCCTTCGTCAGCGCCGTGAGCCTCAAGACCACCGTGCTGCTACTGCGCATCCGCCATCAACTCACGGCCACCCATGGCACGTCCACGCGCCTTCTGATGTGCGAAGAGGCGGTGGCGGTGGCGGCCGCAGGCTCTGACGCCTTTGTCGAACTCAC
>JBILSW010000487.1:0-3104 GCA_044371895.1 Rubrivivax sp. | reverse complement strand
GTGGTGAGTTGCGGCACCTGCTTCGACCAGCTGCAGGGCTACGAGTTCGACAAGATCTTCCCCGGCTGCCGCATCGTCGACATCCACGAGTTCCTGCTCGAGAAGGGCATCCGGCTCGAAGACCATGCGGCGGGCTACCTTTACCATGACCCCTGCCACAGCCCCATGAAGCAGCAGGAGCCGATGAAGACGGTCAAGGCGCTTGTGGGCGACAACGTCGTCAAGAGCGAGCGCTGCTGTGGCGAGAGCGGCACGCTGGGCGTGACGCGGCCCGACATCAGCACGCAGGTGCGCTTCCGCAAGGAAGAAGAGCTGCGCAGGAACGAGAAGACGCTGCGCGAGCAACTGGCCGCCCGGCCCGAGGTGAGCGACGCCGCCAAGGCCAACGTGAAGATCCTCACCAGCTGCCCGAGCTGCCTGCAGGGCCTGAAGCGCTACGAGGACGATCTCGCCAATGGCCTGCTCGAGGCCGACTACATCGTGGTGGAGATGGCCCGCGTGATGCTGGGTGAGGACTGGCTACAGGCTTATGTGGCCAGGGCCAATGCGGGCGGCATCGAGCGCGTGCTGGTTTAATCGCGGCATGCAGTCCCAGGCCCAGGCCCCAGCCGCACCCACGGCCATCACCGTGCACCAGGTCTCGCGCGTGCTGGAGGTGGCCTTCGACGACGGGGCGTGCTTCCGGATCCCCTTCGAGCTGATGCGGGTGTACTCGCCGTCTGCCGAGGTGCAGGGCCACGGCCCTGGCCAGGAGGTGCTGCAGACCGGCAAGCGAGGCGTGGGCATCGCCGACATCCAGCCCGTGGGCCACTACGGGGTGCAGCCGCGCTTCTCCGACGGCCACGACAGTGGCATCTTCAGCTGGGCTTACCTGTACCGTCTGGGCCGTGACGAGGCGGCGCTGTGGCGCCAGTACGAGGAACGCCTCGCCGCTGCCGGCCGTTCGCGCGACGACCCCACTCCGGCGGCTGCCGGCGGTGCCTGCAGCCACCACTGATCACGCGGCTCCACCATGGCGCAGACGCACTTCGGCTACCAGACCATCGACGAGGCCGAAAAGGCGTCGCGAGTACGCGGCGTCTTCGACAGCGTCGCCGCCAAGTACGACGTCATGAACGACGTGCTGTCGTTCGGCCTGCACCGCGCCTGGAAGGCCTACACCGTGGCCGTGGCCGACGTACGCCCCGGCATGCAGGTTCTTGACATCGCTGGCGGCACCGGCGACCTTGCCCGCGCTTTTGCCGGGCGCGCGGGCCCCACGGGCTGCGTCGTGCTCACCGACATCAACCAGGCCATGCTCACCGTGGGCCGCGATCGCCTGCTCGACGAAGGCCTGGCGCTGCCGACGACGGTCTGCGACGCCGAGCACCTACCGTTCCACACGGGCTCGGCTGGCGCCGGCTTCGACCGTGTCAGCGTGGCGTTCGGCCTGCGCAACATGACGCACAAGGAGGCCGCGCTGGCCGAGATGGCGCGCGTGCTGCGGCCGGGCGGCCGTCTGCTGGTGCTGGAGTTCTCCACGCCCGCGCCGCTGCTGCGAAAGCCCTACGACTGGTACTCCTTCGGCTTCATGCCGCTGATGGGCAGGCTCGTGGCCGGTGACGCCGAGAGCTACCGCTACCTGGCCGAGAGCATCCGCATGCACCCCGACCAGGCCACGCTGAAGGCCATGATGGGGCAGGTGGGCTTCGGCCATGTCGACGTGCACAGCCTGGCCGGCGGCATCGTCGCCCTGCACGTGGGGATCAAGTGCTGAAGCGTCTGCGCCGGCGCGTCATCGCGGCCCGCACGGCCGCCAAGGCGTGGCGGCGCTCGCGGCGCGTGCGGCGCATGAAGGGCGTGCCCGAGTTCCTGCAGGTGGCGCGGCAGAGCTTTCTGGAGCTGCAGGCCGCCTGGGACCGCGCCGACTGGCGGGCGCTGCAGCAGCTGGCCACCGAGCCGCTGCTGGCCGACCTGCGCGAGCAGTACGCGCTGCGCGGCCCCGGCCCCAACCGCACCGAGGTTCTGGAGCTGCACGCCGAACTGCTGGCGCTGGAGGAACTGCGCGAGGCCTTCGTGGCCAGCGTGGAGTTCCGGGGCCTCATCCGCGAGAGCGGCGACGCCGCCGCGGCGCCGTTCCGCGAGCTCTGGCTGCTGGCCAACGTCAAGGCCGCCGACCGGGGCTGGAAGCTTGCCCGCGTGCAGGCACTGGCCTGAAAGCGTGAGCTAGGCAGCGCCAGACCCCCACTTCGACGCGCGCTGCGGGAGGGTGGACCGAAGCAGCTGTCACGAGCCCGCGGGTAAACTGCCAAGCTTCTTACGCGCCCGCCGCGGGCCAGCAGGGAACTGTCCATGACGCTGTCGTCCTCCGTCGCCACCAGCCGCCGTGCCCCGAAGCGGGTGCTCGCCTTGATCGCCGCTGCCGCGCTGCTCGCCGCCTGCGGCGACAAGGGTAGCGCGCCGGCCAGTCAGACCGCCGCGAAGGTCAACAAGGACGAGATCACCGTCCACCAGATCAACTTCGTGCTCCAGCAGCAGCGTAACCTGCGGCCCGAGCAGGCCGAGGGCGCCGGCAAGCAGATCCTCGAGCGCCTGATCGACCAGCAGCTGGCGCTGCAGAAGGCCGAGGAAACCAAGCTCGACCGCGACCCGCGCGTGATGCAGCAGATCGAGGCGGCCCGCCGCGAGGTCGTGGCCCGCGCCTACCTCGAGAAGCTGGGAGAGGCGGCGCCCAAGCCCACGCCCGAGGAGATCAAGAAGTACTACGACGAGAAGCCGGCGCTGTTCAGCCAGCGGCGCGTCTACCAGATCCAGGAGATCGGCATCGAGACCACGCCGGACCGCCTGCCAGAGATCCGCGAGCGGCTGGCGGCGGCCAAGAACGTGAACGAGTTCATCGCCTACCTTCAGTCCTCTGGCCTGCGCTTTGCGGGCAACCAGGCGGTGCGGGCGGCCGAGCAGCTGCCGCTGAGCTCACTGGACGCGCTGTCCAGGATGCAGGACGGCCAGGCCCTCGTGTTGCCCACCCCGACCGGTGCGCAGGTGGTGGTGCTGGCCGGCTCGCGCATGCAGCCGGTGAGCGAGGAGCAGGCCCGCCCGGCGATCGAGCAGTTCCTGCTCAACGA
>JBILSW010000486.1:0-3106 GCA_044371895.1 Rubrivivax sp. | reverse complement strand
CAGGCGGCCCAGGCGCGCAGCGCGTGGTCCAGCGCCTGCGGCTGCAGGCGCAGGCCCGACTGCCGCGCCACCTGGGCCCAGGCCAGGGCCTGGTGACCCAGCGGCAGCCGGGCGCGGCCGGGGTCGGCGGGCGGTGCCAGCGCGGCCAGCTGGGCCGCAGCGGCGTCGGGGTCGGTGGCGGCCAGGCGCATCAGCGCCAGCAGCTCCAGCTCGAAGGACTGCGGCGCGGCGGGGCGTGCCGTACGTTCCAGCCAGCGCTGCGGGTTCTCCCAAAGCTCGGTGGCGTGGCGCTCGGGCGCGGGGCCGAGCAGCGCCACGGCGGCCCGCAGCGCACGCGGGCGGTTGGCCTCGGCGGCGGCGCGCGCCTTGGCCCAGACCTCGGCATCGCCCAGGCGGCCGGCGCTGCGCAGCGTGGCGGCCAGCAATTGGCAACCGTCGTCGAGCTCGCGCTGCGCCAGCCAGGCGGCCTGCGCGGCGGCGCGCACGTCCACGCCCTCCTCGTGCTGCGTGAGCAGGGCGTAGCAGGTGACCTCGCGGTCGTCGTTCATGCGGAAGCGCGGGAACTCGACGCGGAAGTTGGCCCAGTCGCGCCGCGCTCCCAGCTCGAGCAGCCAGTCGTTGCGCAGCCGGTCCTCGACGTAGGTGCCGGGCCAGCGGGCGTAGAAGGCATCCAGATCGGCCTGGCGGGCCTCCACCAGGCGGTTGGTGAGCGCCCAGTAGTCCGCCCACTGCGCCAGCGGGTGGCGTGCGCGCTGCAGGCTGGCGGCGGCGGCGGCGAGCGCGGCCTGGTCCTTGCGCCGAAGGGCTTCGCGGGCCTGCAGCAGGGTGTCGTCGGTGCCGGCGGCCAGCGGGGCAGGGCCACTGCGCGGGGCCTGGGCCGGCACGGCCGTCGTGCCCAGCGCCAGCAACGCGGCGCCGGTGCTCAGCAGGAATCTCCCCAAGGACGGCGTCGGGCGGCTCATGCGACCGAATCTAGCGCATCGCCCGCCGGCCCGGGCGGGGTGCGGCGATCATCCCCGGCGCCGCTGGCGCTGGGCGTGGGTCGGCGGGACAATGCCCGGCCGCAGTCGTCACCCCGCCAACCCGCCATGTCGTTCACCCTGCCTTCGTTCGAGCCCTCGCGCGACAAGAAGTCGCTGCGCCGCCAGTTGCAGGCCGAGCGCCAGACGCTGATCGACCGCCACCAGCGCGCCATGCACCTGCAGGAGGTGCTGCGCGTGTTCCTGCTGGAGCGCAAGGACCTCGCCGTGGGCGCCTACTGGCCCATCAAGGGGGAGTTCGACGCGCTGCCGGCGCTCTACCGCTGGGCCGAGGCCGACGACAAGCGCGTGATCGGCCTGCCGGTGACCGACAAGCAGACCAGGCAGCTGCGCTTCCAGATGTGGTTTCCCGGCTGCGAAATGGAGGAGGACGCCTACGGCATCCCCAAGCCCCGGGACACGCCGGTGTTCCACCCCACCCTGCTGCTGGTGCCCTGCGTGGGCTTCGGGCCTGGCGGTCTGCGCCTGGGCTATGGCGGCGGCTTCTACGACCGCACGCTGGCCACGCTGGAGCCGCGGCCCACGACGGTGGGCCTGGCCTATGCGCACGGCTTCGTGCCCTGGCTCGAGGCCGAGCCGCACGACGTGCCGCTGGACGCCATGCTCACCGACGAAGGGCTGGCCTGGCGCGGGCCGCGGGGGTGACCCGGGCCCGCTGGGGCAGTGCTCAGACCCAGCCCAGGCGGCGGCAGACGTCCAGGCTCAGCGCGCTCTGGTTGAGCGTGTAGAAGTGGATGGCGGGCGCGCCGCCGGCCACCAGGCGCTCGCACAGCCGCGCCACGACCTCGATGCCGAAGGCTCGCACGCTGGCCGCGTCGTCCAGGAAGCCTTCCATCTTCAGCGCCACCCAGCGCGGGATCTCGATGCCGTCGCGGGCCGCGAACTGCGCGATCTTCGCGTAGTTGTGGATGGGCATGATGCCCGGCACGATCGGCGCATCGACCCCCAGCTTGTGCACCTCGTCCACGAAGTGGAAGTAGGCGTCGGGGTTGAAGAAGAACTGCGTGATCGCGCTGTCGGCACCCGCCTTCATCTTGGCCGCGAAGTGCTCGAGGTCCTTCCGGGCGTAGCGTTGCTGCGGGTGGTACTCGGGGTAGGCGGCCGCCTCGATGTGCCAGTCGGTGCCCTGCGTCTCGCGGATGAAGGCGATCAGGTCGGCGGCGTAGCGGAATTCGCCGGCCACGGCGGTGCCCGAGGGCAGGTCGCCGCGCAGCGCCACCAGGCGGCGGATGCCCTGCGCGCGGTAGGTGTCGAGGATCTCCGCGAGCCCCAAACGCGTGCTGCCCACGCAGCTCAGGTGCGGGGCGGCCTCATGGCCCATCGCCGCGATGTCCTTCACCGTGGCCAGCGTCTTCTCGCGCGTGGAGCCGCCAGCGCCATAGGTGACGCTGAAGAACTCCGGCCGCACGGCCGCCAGCTCCGACACCACCGTCTTCAGCTTGTCGCTGCCGACGGGGGTGTTGGGCGGGAAGAACTCGAAGCTGATGGGCACCGTCTTGTGGGCGGTGCTCATCTTGGCGCCCCGATCAGTAGCGATACGTGTCGGGCTTGTACGGGCCTTGCTTGGGCACGCCGATGTAGGCGGCCTGCTCTTCGCTCAGTTCCGTCAGCATGGCGCCGACCTTCTTCAGGTGCAGGCGCGCCACCTTCTCGTCGAGGTGCTTGGGCAGCACGTAGACCTTGCCGATGTCGTAGCTGTCCGGGTGGCTGAAGAGCTCGATCTGCGCGATGGTCTGGTTGGCGAAGCTGGCGCTCATCACGAAGCTCGGGTGGCCCGTGCCGCAGCCCAGGTTCACCAGGCGGCCCTTGGCCAGCATGATGATCTTCTTGCCGTCGGGGAACACGACGTGGTCGACCTGCGGCTTGATCTCGTCCCAGGTGCAGTCGGCAAGCGCAGCGACGTCGATCTCGTTGTCGAAGTGGCCGATGTTGCAGACGATGGCCTCGTCCTTCATGGCTTCCATGTGCGCGCGCGTGATCACGCTCTTGTTGCCGGTGGCACTGACGAAGATGTCGGCCTTGTCGGCGGCGTACTCCATCGTGACGATCTTGTAGCCTTCCATCGC
>JBILSW010000485.1:0-3118 GCA_044371895.1 Rubrivivax sp. | reverse complement strand
TTCTCGCCGGGGCGCAGGCCGGTGAACTCGATGGCGATCTCGTCCACGGTGTGGCCCGACAGGCGGATGAGGTCGCGCGCCAGGTCGACGATCTTCACCGGCTCGCCCATGTCCAGCACCATCACCTGCCCGCTGTCGCCCAGCGCGCCGGCCTGCAGCACCAGGCGCGCGGCCTCGGGGATGGTCATGAAGTAGCGGATGATGTCGGGGTGCGTCACCGTCACGGGGCCGCCGCGCGCGATCTGCTCCTTGAAGCGCGGGATGACGCTGCCGCTGCTGCCCAGCACGTTGCCAAAGCGCACGGCCATGAAGCGCGTGCCCGGGTGGCGCGCCGCCAGCGCGGTGACGGCCAGCTCGGCGGCGCGCTTGCTGGCGCCCATCACGTTGGTGGGGTTCACGGCCTTGTCGGTGCTGACGAGCACGAAGCGCTCCACGCCCGCGCGCGCGGCCGCCTCGGCCGTGACGACGCTGCCCAGCACGTTGTTGGCCAGCGCCGCGGCGGCGTTCAGCCCCTCCATCAGCGGCACGTGCTTGTAGGCCGCGGCGTGGAACACCGCCGCCGGGCGCCAGCGGGCCAGCGTGGCCTGCATCCAGACGGCGTCCTTCACGTCGCCGATCAGCGGCAGAACGGCCAGGCCCGGGTGCGCCTCGGCCAGTTCCTGCTCGATGGTGTAGAGGTTGAACTCCGACAGCTCCACCAGCACCAGCCGCGCCGGGCCGAAGCGCGCCACCTGGCGGCACAGCTCGCTGCCGATGCTGCCGCCGGCACCGGTGACGAGCACGGTGCGCCCCTGCAGCACCGCGGCCACGCCGGCTTCGTCCAGCAGCACGGGCTCGCGGCCGAGCAAGTCGTCCGGTTCGATGTCGCGCAGCCGCTCGATGCGCGCCGCGCCGGTGCGCAGCTCGTCGGCGCTGGGCACGGTCAGCACGGGCAGGCCGGTGGCGGCGGCCAGGTCGAAGGCGCGGCGGCGCTCGGCGCGCGTGGCCGAGGGCATGGCCACCACGATGTGCGTGGCCGTGCCCTCGCTGGCAGGGCCTGCGTGGCGCGGCAGCGTGGCCAGCGGGCCCAGCACGGGCACGCCGCCGATCACGGCGCCCTGCTTGCCGGGATCGTCGTCCAGCAGGGCCAGCACGGCCCAGCCCTGCGCGCGCAGCCCGGCCAGCAGCAGCCGCGCCGCAGCGCCCGCGCCCAGCACCACGGCGCGCCGCACCTCGCCCACGGGCCCGGCGATGCGGCTGCGCAGGTGTTCGTACAGCATGCGGTAGCTCATGCGCACCAGCGCCAGGCCCATGAGCGTGACCACCGGGTGCAGCGCCAGCACCGAGCGCGGGATCTTCGCCAGCCCCGCGGCCATGATCACCGCCGCGCTGGCGCCGCCGGCCAGCAGGCAGGCCAGCGCGAAGCGCTGCACCTCGCCAAAGCCCGAGAAGCGCCACAGCCCCTTGGGCACGCGCAGCAGCCAGAAGGCCACGACGTAGGCCGCCACCACGCCGGCCATCACCCAGGTGTCGTAGCCGGCGCGCGCGGCGAACCAGCGCTCGAAGCCCAGGCGGAACAGGTAGGTGGCGTTCCAGCACAGCGCCACCACCGCCGCGTCGACGAGCAGCGACAGCGGCTCGCGGTGGCGGCGCAGGCGCGCCAGCAGCAGGTCGAGCCGGTGCCAGGGGCCCAGAGCGGCGGCGGCCTTCATGGGCGCGCCCGCCGCAGCAGCGCGCGCGCGGTGCGCGCCAGCACGGCCACGTCTGACGCCAGCGTGGCGCGCTCGGCGTAGGCCGCGGCCTGCGCCACCTTGCGCGGCAGGATGCGCTCGACGTACTCGCGCTCGGGGTCGGCCGCGGCGGCCAGCAGCGCGGCCTCGTCCAGGTGCTCCAGCGAGGCGGGGTCGGTGATGCCCGGGCGCACGGCCAGCGCGCGATCGCGCAAGGCCGGCGGGTACAGCGCCACGTAGCGCGGCACCTCGGGGCGCGGGCCCACCAGGCTCATGTGGCCGGCCAGCACGTCCAGCAGCTGCGGCAGCTCGTCCAGCCGCGTGCGGCGCAGCCAGCGGCCGGCACGTGTGATGCGGGCGTCGGCGCCCACCGTCAGCGGCAGGCCCTGGGCATCGGCACGCATGGTGCGGAACTTGTGGATAGCGAACGGCACGCCGTGGCGGCCCACGCGCTGCTGGCGGAAGAACACCGGGCCGGGTGAGTCGAGCCGGATCCAGGCCGCGATCGCCAGCATCGGCAGGGCCAGCAGCAGCAGCGCGAGCAGGCTCACGGCGACGTCGAACAGCCGCTTGGCCATGGGCTCATCGCGGCGCTGCGCCCAGCGCGCCCCGCACGGCTTGCGCGACGCGCTGCACGTCGTCGTCCGTCATGCGGCTGTACAGCGGCAGGCTCAGCATGCGCTCGTAGGCGCGCTGGCTGTGCGGGAACTGCCCCGGCTGCAGGCCGTAGCGGTCGCGCCAGTAGGGGTGCAGGTGCAGCGGGATGTAGTGCACGCTGCAGCCGATGCCGGCGGCAAAGAGCTGCTCGATCAGCGCGTCGCGCGATATCGGCGCGTCGTCGGCCAGGCGCATCACGTACAAGTGCCAGGCGTGCACGTCGCCGGCCCGCGGGCGCGGCGGCAGCACCACCGGCAGGCCGGCGAAGGCGGCGTCGTAGGCCGCGGCGATGGCCTCGCGGCGCGCGCGGAAGGCCTGGGCCCGCGGCAGCTGCTGCAGGCCCAGGGCGGCGGCGATGTCGGTGAGGTTGTACTTGTAGCCCGGCGCCACGATCTCGTAGTACCAGCTCGGCACCTTGGCGGTGAAGCGGTCGAAGGCGTCGCGGTTCATGCCGTGCAGGCGCATCACCTTGGCGCGCGCGGCCAGTGCCGCGTCACGCGTGACCAGCATGCCGCCCTCGCCGGTGGTGATGGTCTTGTTGGCGTAGAAGCTGAACACCGTGGCCGCGCTGGGCAGCGTGCCCACCAACCGGCCGCCGCAGGTGGTGGGCAGGGCGTGCGCGGCGTCCTCGATGACGTGCAGGCCGTGGCGCGCGGCCAGCGCGTGCAGCGCGTCCATGTCGGCGGCCAGGCCCGCAAAGTGCACGGGCATGATGGCCTTGGTGCGCGGCGTGATGGCGGCTTCCACCGCGG
>JBILSW010000095.1:0-8438 GCA_044371895.1 Rubrivivax sp. | reverse complement strand
AAAACAGCGTCACGTGCGGGCGCACCGTCTTGAGCAGCTGCGCCGCGGCGGCGTAGTCGGACGGGTTCTTGCTGAACGAGGGCTTCCCCAGGTAGTGCAGCGCCGCGGGCACCACCTCGGTGGCACTGTCGAGGAAGCTCACGCCGCAGCTCTTCAGGCGGCTGATGTACTCGGGCTTGAAGACCAGGTCCCAGGCGTTCTCCGGCATGGGCAGATTGCCCAGCGCGGCGCGGACCTTGTCGACGTTGATGCCCACCGTGGTGTAGCCCCACAGCCAGTTGACCATGTAGTTGTTGCCGGGGTCCATGCGCGCCAGCTGGGCCTGCACGGCGGGGTCGAGGTTGCGCAGGTTGGGCAGCAGCGCCTTGTTCAGCGGCTGCAGCAGGCCGCCGTCGATCTGCAGCTTGGCCCAGTTGGAGCTGGGGATGACGATGTCGTAGCCGGTCTTGCCCGCCACCAGCTTGGCGTGGACTATCTCGTTGTTGTCGAAGTTGTCGTAGCGGACCTTGATGCCCGTCTCGCGCTCGAAGTTGCGGATCGTGTCCTCGGCGATGTAGTCCGACCAGTTGTAGATGTTGAGGACTTTCTCCTCCTGCTGGGCCTGGGCGGGCGGCATCGCTGCGCAGAAGGCGGCGACGGTGGCGATCAGGGCGAGCTTCGTCTTCATGCGGTCATCCTCCGAACGGGTGGGGCAGTCTAGCAATCAGCGGGCCCAGCCCGCGGCCCGGGCATCGGCCAGCGTCAGATCGAGGCAACTCCGGATCAACCCGAGCATCTCGTCGATCTGCGCTCGCGTGATCACCAGCGGCGGCGCGATGATCATGCGGTTGCCCACGGCACGCATGATCAGGCCCTGGCGGAAGCAGTGACCGCGGCAGACCATGCCGATCTCGACCTCGTCCGGGAAGGCCTCGCCGGTGGCCTTGTCCTTCACGAGCAGCAAAGCCCCCATCAGGCCGCAGGTCTCGGCGTCGCCGACCAGCGGGTGCTCGGCCAGCTCGCGGTACCGCGCGGCCAGGTACGGCCCGACGTCGTCGTGCACGTGCTCCACCAGCCTCTGCTCGCGGATCAGCGCGATGTTGGCAAGCGCCACCGCGCAGGCCACCGGGTGGCCGCTGTAGGTGTAGCCGTGGTTGAACTCGCCGCCGCGCTCGATGAGCGCCTCGGCCACCCGGCTGCCCACCAGCACGCCGCCCAGCGGGATGTAGCCGCTGGTCACACCCTTGGCGAAGGTCATCAGGTCGGGCTGGAAGCCCATGGTCTCGCTGCCGAACCAGCTGCCGGTGCGGCCGAAACCGCAGATGACCTCGTCGCTGACCAGCAGGATGCCGTGCCGGCGGCAGATGCGCTCGATTTCGGGCCAGTAGGTGGCCGGCGGGATGATCACCCCGCCGGCGCCCTGCACGGGCTCGCCGATGAAGGCCGCCACCTTGTCGGCGCCGATGGCCTCGATGCGCTCTTCCAGCCAGCGCGCGGCCTGCAGGCCGAACTCGTCGCGCCTCAGCCCCTGCGGCCGGCCGTGCGCCCACCAGTACGGCTGCTCGATGTGCTCGATGCCGGGAATCGGCAACCCGCCCTGCGCGTGCATGCCGGACATGCCGCCCAGCGAGGCGCCGGCCATCGTGCTGCCGTGATAGGCGTTGTGGCGGCTGATGATGACGCTGCGGCCGGGCTGACCCATCACGTCCCAGTAGCGGCGCACCATGCGCACCACGGTGTCGTTGCCCTCGCTGCCGCTGCCGCTGAAGAACACGTGCTGGAAGCCCGGCGCCACCTCGGCCAGCACCTCGGCCAGCCGGATGGCCGGCGGCGTGGCCGTCTGGAAGAAGGCGTTGTAGAAGGGCAGCTGCTTGAGCTGCACCGTGGCCGCGTCCACCAGCGCCTGCTGCCCGTAGCCCACGTTCACGCACCACAGGCCGCTCATGGCGTCGAGGATCTTGTTCCCGTCGCTGTCCCAGAGGTAGATGTTGTCGGCGCGCTCGATGATGCGCGAGCCCTTGCGGGCCAGGCCCTTGAAGTCGGTGAAGGGGTGAAGGAAGTGCGCCGCGTCGGCGGCCTGCCAGTCCTGCGTCGTCCGTGGAGTGCTGGGTTGCATGGCGGGCCTTTCGTCAGACGTGCAGGAGCAGGTGTTCCCGCTCCCAGGGCGAGATCACCTTCATGAACTCGGCGTACTCGATTTCCTTGACCTCGGTGTAGACGGTGACGAACTCACGTCCCAGTACCGCAGCCAGGTCGGCCTCGTCGCGCAGCAGCGCCAGCGCCTCGCCCAGGCTGCGCGGCAGCTGGAAGTCGCCGAGGTAGGCGTCGCCCTTGCACTCGGGCGCCGGTTCGATCTGGTTGACGATGCCCAGGTATCCGCAGGCCAGCGTGGCGGCCAGCGCCACGTAGGGGTTGGCGTCGGCGCCGATGACGCGGTTCTCGACGCGGCGCGCCGCCGCACCCGCCACCGGGCTGCGGATGCCCACCGTGCGGTTGTCGGTGCCCCACTGGATGTTGATCGGCGCGGCGTTGCTGCGCACCAGCCGCCGGTAGCTGTTGACGTAGGGCGCGAAGAGGGCCATCGCCGCCGGGATGTACTTCTGCAGGCCGCCGATGTACCAGTAGAACTCCCGGCTGGGGGTGAAGTCGGGGTTGCTGAAGATGTTCTGGCCCGTGATCTTGTCGACCACACTCTGGTGGATGTGCATGGCGCTACCGGGCTCGCCGGCAATGGGCTTGGCCATGAAGGTGGCGAACATGTCGTGGCGCAGCGCCGCCTCGCGCACCGTGCGCTTGAACAGGAACACCTCGTCGGCCAGCCCCAGCGGGTGGGCGTGGAAGAAGTTGATCTCCATCTGGCCCGCCCCAACCTCGTGGATCAGCGTGTCGACGTTGAGCTCCATCTTCTCGCAGTAGGCGTAGACGTCTTCGAACAGCGGGTCGAACTCGTTGACGGCGTCGATGCTGTAGGCCTGCCGGCCAGTCTCGCTGCGGCCGCTGCGGCCCACCGGCGGCTTCAGCGGCACGTCGGGGTCGGTGTTGCGGGCCACCAGGTAGAACTCGAGCTCGGGCGCCACCACCGGCGCCCAGCCCTTGGCGTCGTACAGGTCGCACACGTGGCGCAGCACGCTGCGCGGCGCGAAGGGCACCAGCCGGCCCTCGCGGTCGTAGCAGTCGTGGATCACCTGCGCCGTGGGGTCGGTGGCCCAGGGCACGATGCGCACCGTGCTCGGGTCGGGGCGCAGGTGCATGTCGCGGTCGGTGGGCGTGATGACGTCGTAGTACGGCCCCTCCTCGGGGAACTCACCCGTCACGCCCATGGCCACCACGGCCTCGGGCAGCCGCATTCCGCGGTCTTCGGTGAACTTCTGGCGCGGCAGGATCTTGCCGCGGGCCACGCCGGTGAGGTCGGGCACTAGGCACTCGATCTCGGTGACGCGGTTCTCGTCGAGCCACTGCTCGAGGTCGGCGAACGTGAAATGGGGTTTGGACGACATGGAGGCACCTGGAGTTCGGCGGCGCCGCGGGGCCCGGTGCGCGGCAGGGGTTCAGCGGGCCAGGGTGGGCTCGCGACGAGGCAAGGGGCCGCGCACGCGGTCGCGGTACATGTGCACGGCGTCGCCAAAGGCGCGCAGGATGCGCATCGACTGGGGGTTACCGGCAGCCTGCCACTCGGGGTGCCACTGCACGCACAGGTTGAAGCCCGGCGCCGAGGGCTGCGTGAAGGCCTCGACGAAGCCGTCGGGCGCGCGCGCCTCGACGCGCAGCCCTGGCGCAAGGCGGTTCACGCCCTGGCCGTGGATGGAGTTGACGGTGAAGCGGCGCTCCGGCAGCAGCCGCGCCAGCAGGCCGCCGGGCTCCACGGCCACGTCGTGGGCGGGGGCGTAGACCTCCTCGACCGACGGGCCGTCGCCGCGCGCGCTGGCGCCGCGGTGGTCGTCGTAGCCCGGCACGTCCTGCACGGCCTGGTGCAGCGTGCCGCCGAGAGCCACGTTCACCTCCTGTGCGCCGCGGCAGATGGCCAGCAGCGGCAGGCCGCGCTCCAGGGCCAGGCGCGCCAGCGGCAGCGTCCAGGCGTCGCGCTCGGGGTCCAGCGGCAGGCTCTCGTCGTGGACGTCCTCGCCGAAGTGCGCGGGGTGCACGTTGCTGGGCGAGCCCGTGAGCAGCAGGCCGTGCGCCTGGTCGAGCAGGCCCGGCAACTGCGCTTCGTCGAACGGCGGCGCGATCAGCGGCAGCGCGCCGGCCAGCCGCACCGCGTCGACGTACTTGCGGCCCACGGTGTGTGAGGGGTGGCCGGCCAGCACCTTGTTGCAGCTGCTGACCAGCACCAGCGGCGGCGGGGCGGGGAACGATGGATGCACGGCGGACCTTTCAGCCGAGCATATCGCGCAGCCGGTACCAGGCCATGCCCAGCACGAGTGCGGGGGTGCGCAGCCATGGGCCGCCCGGGAAGGGCCGGTGCCGCAGCCGCGCGAAGACGTCGAAGCGCGAGCTGTCGCCGCCCATGGCCTCGGCGACGAGGCGCCCGGCCAGGCCGGTCAGCGCCAGCCCGTGGCCGCTGAAGCCCTGCAGGGAGTACACGTTGGCCGGCCCGCCCGGCGTGGCAGGGGGGAGGCGGCCGAAGTCGGGCGCGCGGTTCATCGAGATGTCGACGAAGCCGCCCCAGGCGAACTCCACCTTCGCTCTTGCCAGTTGCGGGAAGGTGCCCACCATGCGCTCGCGCAGGCTCTCGGCCAGCCGCGCCGGGGTGACTGTGCTGTAGCTCACGCGGCCGCCGTAGAGCATGCGGTGGTCGGCGGTGGTGCGGAAGTAGTCGAGCACGAAGTTGGTGTCGCAGACGGCGCTGCGGTCGGGGATCAGCGCGTCGGCCATATCGCGCGGCAGCACCTCGGTGCAGGCGATGTAGGTGCCGACGGGCATGACGCGGGCCGTGAGCGCCGGCGCCAGCGGCGGTGCCGCGCCGTGCAGGTAGACGTTGCCGGCCAGCAGCACCTGCCGCGCGTGCAGCGTGCCCCCGCCCTGCGCGCTGGTGGTGCGCAGCACCGGGCGCTCGCCGGGCACCAGGCTGCTGGCCTGCGTGCCCTCGTGCAGGCGCACGCCGGCATGGGCTGCAGCGGCGGCCAGGCCGCGCGTGTACTTCAGCGGGTGCAGGTGGCCCGAGCGCGGGTCGTGCACGGCGCCGCGGTAGCGGGGGCTGGCGATCCAGCGGCCCAGCTCCGCCGCGGCGATGCGCGCCATCGGGTAACCGTAGACCCGCTCGAGCCGCTCGGCCTGCGCGTGCAGCGCGGCGGCCTTGCGCGGCGTCGTCGCCACGCCGAGGTAGCCGTCCTGCCAATCGCAGGCGATGCCGTGCTCGGCGATGCGCCCGCGCAGGAGGTCCAGCGCCTCGATGGACATGGCCCACACGCGGCGCGCCTCGTCCAGGCCCAATTGCTGCTCGATGACGTCTTGGTCGCAGGCCAGGCCGTGGATGGCCTGGCCACCGTTGCGGCCGCTGGCACCGAAGCCGATCTCGCGCGACTCCAGCAGCACGACGTCAAGGCCGCGCTGCCGCAGATCCAGTGCCGCGCTCAGACCGGCCAGGCCGCCGCCCACCACGGCCACGTCGCAGCGGACATCGCCCAGCAGCGGCGGGAAGGCCGCGGCCTGCGGCGCGGTCGCTGCGTAGTAGGAATTGCGCGTGAGGGCCTGGTCGGTGTCCAGCAGCGGCATGCAGCGGTGCGGCAGTCCTGCGGTGGCAGCTCGGCGCGGGGCCGCTCAGGCCGCCCGGCGAAACGCGGTGCGGAGGGTCTCGACGATGCGGTCGACGTGCGCGCGCTCGATGATCAGCGGCGGCGACAGCGCGATGGTGTCGCCCGTGGTGCGGATCATCAGGCCCTGCTCCCAGCAGTCCAGGAACACCGAGAACGCGCGCTTGGTCGGCTCACCCGCGATGGCCTGCAGTTCGATGCCGGCGACGAGGCCGAAGTTGCGCACGTCGATGACGTGCGGCTCGCCCTTGAGCGAATGCACGCCGGCGGCGAAGTAGGCCGCGATGCCGCCCGGGGCGGGGTCGGCGCGCGTCAGCAGGCCTTCCTCGGCGTAGGTGTCCAGCGTGCCGATGCCCGCGGCGCAGGCCAGCGGGTGGCCCGAATAGGTGTAGCCGTGCGGGAACTCGATCAGGTGCTCGGGCCCGGTCATGAAGGCGTCGTGGATCTCGTTGCGCACGATCACCGCGCCCATCGGCACGGCGCCGTTGGTCAGGCCCTTGGCGCAGGTGATCATGTCCGGCGTGACGCCGAAGGTCTGCGCCGCGAAGGGCTGGCCCGTGCGGCCGAAGCCGGTGATGACCTCGTCGAAGATCAGCAGGATGCCGTGCTTCGTGCAGAGCTCGCGCAGCTTCTGCAGGTAGCCCGCCGGCGGGATGAGGACGCCGGTGCTGCCGGCGATGGGCTCGACGATCACGGCGGCGATGTTGCTCGCGTCGTGCAGCGCGACCAGCTTGTCCAGGTCGTCGGCGAATTCCGCCCCTTGCGCCGGCTGGCCCTGGCTGTAGGCGTTGCGCGCCGGGTCGTGCGTGTGGCGGATGTGGTCGGTGCCGGCCACGGCCAGGCCGAAAGTCTTGCGGTTGCCGATCATGCCGCCCACCGAGATGCCGCCGAAGTTGACGCCGTGGTAGCCGCGCTCGCGGCCGATCAGCCGCGTGCGCGTGCCCTCGCCGCGCACGCGGTGGTAGGCCAGCGCCATCTTCAGCGCCGAGTCCACGGCCTCGCTGCCGCTGTTGGCGAAGAACACCTTGCCCATGCCGGCCGGCGCCAGCGCGGCCACGCGCTCAGCCAGGTCGAAGGCCTTGGGGTGGCCCATCTGGAAGGGGGGCGCGAAGTCCATCTCGGCGGCCTGGGCCTGGATGGCGGCGGTGATGCGCGGGCGGTTGTGGCCGGCGTTCACGCACCACAGGCCGGCCACGCCGTCGAGCACCTCGCGGCCGTGCACGTCCCAGTAGTGCATGCCGCGGGCGCGGGCCAGCAGGCGCGGGGCCTTCTTGAACTGCCGGTTGGCCGTGAAGGGCATCCAGTAGGCGTTCATGGACGCCGGTAGCTGGCTGCCGGTGGCTTCGGCGGCCTGCATCAGGGCGGGATCGAGGGCTTTGTTCATGACGGGGCCTTGGAACTTGCGGAGCGTGCGGGGTTGCCCGTGCAGTCTAGCCATGGGCGCGCGCAATGTGCTTGCCAAGCTGGACCGGGGCAACCCTGAGCGGCACAATCCCCTGCGGCCAGACATCGGCTTCACGCAAGAACATGCAAACCTCGACGCCACCCGTGCAATTGGATGCGATCGACACGGCCATCCTGGTCACGCTGCAGCGCGAGGGCCGCATCTCCAACCAGGCCCTGGCGCAGCAGGTGCACCTGAGCCCCAGTGCATGCCTGCGCCGGGTGAAGGCGCTGGAGGACGCGGGCGTGATCGCCGGCTACGTAGCGCTGCTGAACCCCCGCGCCATCGGCCGGCCGGGCACCAGCTTCACGATCATCAATTTGGAGAGCACGCAGCCCGCCGTGCGCCAGGCTTTCGAGCAGGCCGTGGCCGACACGTCCGAGATCCTGGACTGCCACTACGTCGCGGGTGCCAACGACTACCTGGTGCGCTTCACCTACCGCGACGCCGAGGACCTGGAACGCTTCCACGCCGAGGTGCTGGCGCGGCTGCCCGGCGTGGTGCGCAGCAACTCGATGCTGGTGCTGCGCACCGTCAAGCGCACGACGGCGCTGCCGCTGCCGGACTGAAGACCTTCAGACCGCCGCCGCGCTTCGCGCCAGCAGCGCCGCCAGCGCCGCCCGCTGGCGCCTTGCCGCGGGGTAGACCACCGTCTCCTACAGCGCCACGCGGTCCATGGCCAGCGCCTCGAACACCGGCAGCGCGGCCTGCGGCAGGGCCAGCCGGTAGGCGCTGCAGCCCTGCGCCACGGCGCGGACATGCGGGCTCAGATCCAGCCAGTCCTGCTCGACCCAGTCGTGGTCCTGCCGCAGCCGGCGCAGGTGGGCGTCGAGCTCGACGTCGCCCAGCGCCTCGATCTCGGGGTACACCAGCCGCTCCTCTTCGCCGTGGTGGGCGCGGCCGGGCCCTTCGAAAGATGCAGCACCTCGCCAGCCAGGGCCTCGGCCGCGACGTCGAGCCCGTGGTCGTCGAGGTGCGCGACGGCCTTTGCGAGCGATGCACAAGCGCCGGGCGGGCTGGGGGGTGGCGGCGTAGGGCATCGTGTCCTCTGGCAGGGTTCCTGCGTCGGACTGTCGGACGCGGGGCTGGGCCCGCTGTTGCGGCGGGTCAATCCCGGGCCGGTGCGCGCCGCTCGCGTGCGATCTGGCCACACAGGAAGGTCCACACGAAGTGCGCCGCGGCCTGGCTGGTGAGCTCGGCGTGGTCGTAGGGCGGCGCCACTTCCACGCAGTCCATGCCCACGAAGGGCAGGTCCGTGAGTTCCT
>JBILSW010000484.1:0-3121 GCA_044371895.1 Rubrivivax sp. | reverse complement strand
CATCACCCACGAACCCCACCGCCAGCGGCGTCTCTTCGCGCACCAGCGCCGTCAGCAGCTGGGTCGCCTGGTGCGGCTTGACGACGAGGAAGTGCGCCCACTCGCCGCCGGGTTGCAGCGAGTCGTCGGGAGAGGGGTGGGTTTCGAGGAAGGCCAAGGGACTTGCGAGGCGGGACGCCCGTCCCGGGGGTTTCGGCAGCGCCATGGCGGACTTGAGCGCCCGCCGATTGGCACGCCTGCTCGTCGATGCCGCGTGAAGTGATGCGGGCGCGAGCCCGACAATCGCTCGCGGCGCCTTCGGGCACCTGGCGCCTAAGCTCACAGGCGCCCCGCGAGGAGGCGCAACATGCGTCAGAGAGACTTCTCTCTCAGGCGCACTTCCAGCGTCGATCGCGGACCGAGTCTGCTAAGGCCTAACCGCGCCCCGTGAGGGGCGCGCGACTCGTGCCACAGGCCGGCAGCTTGGGCCCAGGGCTCGGAAGTGGCCGGGGCGTGCCGGCTGGCGTTGGCCGCCACTGCCTGCAGGTGATCGACCAGGCCGTGGCCTGGGCCGTGCGCGATAGGTGGGTCGAGAGGCATGTCGCGCAGTTTGGCGGGCAGTGTGGCTCAAATAACGAGCCACTGGACAAACGATCAGGTTATGGATTGCCCGTAGACAATGAGCGAATGACACGTCCCTCCCACACCCTCCGCCCCGCCACCCCCGCCGACCTCCCGGCCCTCGTCGGCCTGATCACCGAGCTGGCGGTGTTCGAGAAGCTCGAGCACCTGGTCGTCGTCACGCCCGAGTCGCTGCACGCGCACCTGTTCGGCGACAAGCCCGTGGCCGAGTGCGTGGTGGGCGAGGCCGGCGGGCGCGTCGTCGCCTTCGCGCTGTTCTTCACCAACTTCAGCACCTTCCTCGGCAAGCCCGGCCTGTACCTCGAGGACCTGTACGTGCAGCCCGCGCACCGCGGCACCGGCCTGGGCCGGGCGCTGCTGCAGCACCTGGGCGCGCTGGCGGTGGCGCGCGGCTGCGGCCGCTTCGAGTGGAGCGTGCTCGACTGGAACGAGCGCGCCATCCACTTCTACGAGACCATGGGCGCCACGGTGATGCCCGACTGGCGGATCTGCCGCGTCACCGGGCCAGCGCTGGAGGCCTTCGCAAGGCCCGGTGCGTAGGCGTCAGGGCGCGGGCCTCAGCAGACCAGCGCCGCCATAAGCCGCTCCAGCGGCGGCGGGCGCCGGCCGCGGCCCAGGCCTTCCACGGCGGCCACGCCGCGGCCCCTGGCGGCGGTGTCCACGCGCTCCGGCTGCGGGAGCGTTCGGCCCACGGCGTCGGTGAGGCAGGCCACCACTGGCGTGGTCATGGTGCCGCCGCGCGCCACGACGATGGCCAGTTCCCCCGACTGCAGCCGAACGTGGCAGCCCGGCGGGTAGATGCCGAACTCCTTGACCAGCGCGGCCGTCATCGGGTGGCCCGGGTCCTGCAGGAACATCTGGCGGCCGGCGAGGTCGGCGCCCAGCGCCTCGCGCGTGGAGCGCGACGACAGCTTGCTGGTGTAAACGTCGGCCCGCCGCACCAGCGAGGCGAGGTCGCACACGTCGCTGCGGCCGCTGGGGTAGCCGCTGCCGTCCTCGACCTCGTGGTGCTGCAGCACGGCCTCCAGCCACAGGGTGTCTGCCACGCCGGCCTGCTCCAGCAGGCGCAGGCTGCGCATCGGGTGGGTCTGCAACTGCTGGCGCTGCGCCGGCGACGGCGGCGCGGCCTGGCGGGCAAGCTGGCCCTGCAGCTCCAGCATGCTCAGGTTCATGGTCAGGCCCACCTTGAAGGCGCGCTCGCCGTCGGCGTCGTCCCAGCCGAGCCGGCGCGACACCAGCAGCGCGGTGACGGCCGTCTGCAGAGAGCGGTGCGCACCGTAGGCCACGTCGGCGTCGGCGCGCTCGCTCAGCACCTGGAAGATGGCCAGGTCGGGGTCTCGTGCCACCAGTGCGGCCAGCGGCGTGGTGGCGGCGTCCAGCGCCTCGGCGAAGCCCTCGGCCGCGTGCGCGGCCAGGGCCTCGTCCAGGCGCGTGATCGCCTCGTTCCACAGGCCTGGCAGCTGCCGGCGCGGCGCCTGGCGGGCCAGCGTGGCGGCGTCGATCAGCTCGTGCAGCTCGACCAGGGCGCCGCGGGCTATCAGGGCCTGCAGCTGCGTCGGGCTGTGCAACAGCTGGCCGCGTGCCAGCAGCAGCGTGCCGTCGACATCGCGCACGCCAAACGACAGCGGCTGGCCCAGCTGCACGCGGTGCTGGACGGTGGCAAGGGAGGCGAGGGGCATGGTGCGGTGGGGAGGTGGGGAGGTGGGGGCGTGGGGCGGGCCGGCTTGGCCCATGGAGGCATCTTCGGCCGCGCGGGCGCTGAACTTGACCGCCCGGCCCTGGGGCAGCCGCCAGTGGCGCTGCGGCGACGCCGGCCCTTAAGCTGCGCGCATGAACGGCCGACAACCCCGGTTCCCCGCGCCCGATGCCTGGGCTCACCTGCACGGCAGCCTGCGCTGGCAGGTGCCCGAGCGCTTCAACATCGCCGAGGCCTGCGCCGCGCGCTGGGCGGCCGACCCCGCCGTGGCTCCCCGCACTGCCATCGCCTGGGAGCATGAGGACGGCCGCTCGGGCACGCTGAGCTACGCCGGGCTGCACGCGCAGTCGCTGCGCCTGGCCGCGGCGCTGGCCGGCCTGGGCGTGGAACGCGGCGACCGCGTGGCCGTGGTCATGCCGCAGCGGCCCGAGACGGCGGTTGCGCACATGGCCGTGTATCACCTGGGGGCGGTGGCGATGCCGTTGTCCATGCTCTTCGGCCCCGAGGCGCTGGCCTACCGGCTGCAGGACAGCGCCGCCGTGCTGGCGCTGGTGGACGAGACGGCCATCGCCAACGTGCTCGCCGTGCGCGCGGAGTGCCCAGCGCTGCGCACGCTGGGGGCCGGGGGCGCGGCGGCGGGGCAGGGCGACGTCGACTGGGACGCGGCGCTGGCGACGACGCGCCGCGCGCCGCCCCGGGCCCGCACACGCGCCGACGACGCGGCCGTGCTCATCTACACCAGCGGCACCACCGGCCCGCCCAAGGGCGCGCTGGTGCCGCACCGCGCGCTCATCGGCAACCTCA
>JBILSW010000053.1:0-10645 GCA_044371895.1 Rubrivivax sp. | reverse complement strand
TACGAGCTGTTCAGCTGGATCGAGCAGCGCACCACGGGCTGGGCGCACCGCGGCTCGCAGAACCACTGACGGCCGCGCGATGCCGCTGACGCACGAGCAGACGCTGCGCCACCTGCGCGTCGCCAACGGAGTGGCGCGGGAGGCGCTGGCCCAGGGCCGGCACCCCTTCGGCGCGGTGCTGGTGGCACCCGACGGCGAGACGGTGCTGCTGGAGCAGGGCAACGTCAGCGCCGTCGAGCACGCCGAGGCCGTGCTGGCGCGCACGGCCGCGCAGCGCTTCGACGCCGCCCTGCTCTGGGGTTGCACCCTGGTCACCACCGTCGAGCCCTGCGCCATGTGCGCCGGCACGCAGTACTGGGCACACATCGGGCACCTGGCGTACGGCATGAGCGAGTCGCGGCTGCTGGCCATGACCGGCAACCACGCCGAGAACCCGACGCTGGATCTGCCCTGCCGCGAGGTCTTCGCGCGCGGGCAGAAGGCCATGCACGTGGTGGGGCCGGTGCCCGAGGTCGACATGGAGATCGCGGCGCTGCACCGCGACTTCTGGCGCCGACACGGGCCGGGCTGAGGCCATGCCCGCGGGCTGGCACGCGCGGCTGGCGCTGCGCTACTGGAACGACGCCGGCACCACGCGCGCGCACGACCTGCACGAGGGCCCGCTGCGCGTGTTGCAGCGCCTGTACCCCGAAGGCCCGGGCATCTGCCACCACGTGGTGGTGCACCCGCCGGGCGGCATCGTCGGCGGCGACCGCCTCGAGCTGGACGCCACGCTGGGCGAGGGCAGCCACGTCGTCGTCACCACGCCGGGCGCGGCGCGCTTCTACCGCAGCGAAGGCGCAGCGGGCACGCAGCGCGTGATGCTGGCGCTGGCCGGCGGCGCCCGGCTGGAGTGGCTGCCGATGGAGGCCATTGCCTACAGCGGGTGCCTGGCCGACAACCGGCTCGAGCTGGCGCTCAAGCCGGGCGCGCAGATGATGGGCTGGGACGTGCTGGCGCTGGGCCTGCCCGCGTCGAACCAACCCTTCACGGCCGGCGCGGTGCAGCAGCACCTGGAGCTTCCGGGCCACTGGCTGGAGCGCGGCCGCATCGCCGCCGACGACCGGCTGCTGCGCGACAGCCCGCTGGGCCTGGGCGGCGCCCGCGTGCTGGCCACCGCCTGGTGGGCCGAGGGCGAGCCCATCGCGCGCGAGCGCCGGCAACGGCTGCTGGACGCCGCGCGCGTGCACACCGAGCCGCTGGCCCCGGTGACCGGCGCAGCGCTGCGTGCCGGTGTGACGGCGCCGCACGAGCGCGTGATCGTGCTGCGCGCCCTGGCCGACCGCGTCGAGCCCGCGATGCAACTGCTGCAGCATGTGCGCGCCGCCTGGCGCGCCGAGGCCTGGGGCCTGGCGGCCGAGCCGCCGCGCATCTGGCGCACCTGAGCTGAGCCCCGGTCCGCCCGGCGGACCGGGCTGGCACGGATCATGCGTGCACTTACTGGTATACCAGCCAGCGCACCACACCAATGCATCCCGCCACCCAGCCGACCTGCCGCCCCCGGGGGCCGCTCACCCTCGCGGACTGGCGCGCGGCCGTCCGCGGTGGTGCGTCGGTCACGCAACTGGTGCACGAACGGCTGGCGCAGGCCGTGCAGCCGGGCGGCGACGCGGCGTGGATCCTGCCGCCCGACGCGCCGGCCATGCGCGCGCACATCGCAGCGCGCCTGGCGGAACTCGAGACACTTGCCGCCGCGGTACCCGACCGTACTGCCCTGCTGGCGCAGCGGCCGCTGTTCGGCGTGCCCTTCGTCGTCAAGGACAACATCGACGTCGCGGGCCTGCCAACCACCGCGGCCTGCCCGGCCTTCGCGCGCACGGCAGACCGCAGCGCAACGGTGGTGCGCCGGCTGCTCGAAGCCGGTGCTGTGCTCCTGGGCAAGAGCAATCTCGACCAGTTCGCCACCGGGCTGGTGGGCACGCGCTCGCCCTACGGGCAGCCGGTGTCCACCTGGTCGGGCGATCACGTCAGTGGCGGTTCAAGCTCGGGCTCGGCCGTGCTGGTGTCGCGCGGCCTCGTGCCCTTAGCGCTGGGCACCGACACGGCCGGCAGCGGGCGCGTACCGGCCGGCTTCAACCACGTCGTCGGACTGAAGCCCACGCCGGGGCGCGTGAGCACCGCCGGGGTGCTGCCGGCCTGCCGCAGCCTGGACTGTGTGTCGGTGTTCGCGCTCACCGCGGCCGACGCGGCGGCCGTGCTGTCGGTGCTGGAAGGCGACGACGCTGCCGACGACTACAGCCGCTTTGAGCCCGGCGCGGCCGACTGGAACCACACACTGCGCATTGGCGTACCGGCCGCGCCGCGGCTGGACGCCACGCAGGGCGGCCCCGCGGCCTGGGTGCAAGCCGAGGCGCTGGCGCGCAACATCGGCGCCACGCTGGTGCCGCTGGACTTCGGGCCGCTGCACGAGCTGGCCGGCCTGCTGTACGACGGCCCCTGGGTGGCCGAGCGCCTGGCCGTGGTGCAGCCGCTGCTGGACGCAGACCCCGGCGCCTTCGACCCCACCGTGGCCGCCGTCATCGCAAGCGCCCGCGGCCACGACGCCACCGACACCTTCCGTGCGATGTACCGCCTGCAGGCCGCGCGCCGCGCCGCGGCCGCGCAGTGGCAACAGGTGGACCTGCTGATGGTGCCCACGGCGCCGAGGCATCCCACGCTCGCCGAAGTCGCCGCCGCGCCCGTGGCCGCCAACGCCGAGCTCGGCGCGTACACCAACTTCGTCAACTTCCTGGGCTGGTGCGCGCTGGCGCTGCCGGCCGCCGTCACCGCCACTGGGCTGCCATTCGGCGTCACCTTCATCGGCCCGGCCGGCGCCGATGCCGCGCTGGCCCGCTTCGGCCAGCGCTGGCAGGCGGCGGCGGCGCAGCCACTGGGGGCCACCTGGGCCAAGGCTCCGAGCGACGTCGACGAGGGGGAAGACCTGCCCGAGCCGGCCACCGAGCCTGAGCTTCGCGTGGCCGTCGTCGGCGCGCATCTCGAGGGCCTGCCGCTGAACGGCCAGCTGCTCGAGCGCGGCGCGCGGCTGCTCGCACGCACCCGCACAGCACCGCACTACCGCCTGTTCGCGCTGCCCGGCACGGCGCCGCGCAAGCCCGGGCTGCTGCGCGTGGCGCAGGGCGGCACAGCCATCGCGCTGGAGGTGTGGGCGCTGCCGCAGCGGCAGGCCGGCAGCTTCCTGGCTCTGATACCGCCGCCGCTGGGTCTGGGCTCGATCGAGCTCGCCGACGGAAGCCACGTGCACGGCTTCCTATGCGAAGCCCACGCCCTCGAAGGAGCCACCGACATCAGCCACCACGGCGGCTGGCGCACCTACCTCGACTCCCTCTGAACCTCAGCACCCACCCCCAGGAGCCCCGCATGGACCGCCGCGACTTCATCGCTTCCACCTCAACGGGCCTGGCCCTGGGTGCGCTGCCGCTGGCCGCCACCGCGCAGGCGCGCCCGAAAGACGTGCTCATCGTGGCCAACGAGTTCGGGCCCAACTCGCTGGACATCCAGACGTTGGGCGCCAACCGCCCGGCCTATGGCGTGAGCTGGCTGGTCTACGACCGGCTGATGACCTACGGCAAGAAGACGTTGTCCGACGGCCGCGTGGTCTACGACCGCAACAAGCTCGAGCCCGAGCTCGCCGAGAGCTGGCAGATCGCACCCGACGGCAACTCGGTGGTCTTCAAGCTGCGCAAGAACGCCAAGTTTCACGACGGCACACCCGTCACCGCAAGAGACGTGAAGTGGAGCTTCGACCGCGCCGTCAGCGTGGGCGGCTTCGCCACCTTCCAGATGGGCGCGGGGTCGCTGGAGAAGCCCGAGCAGTTCGTCGTGGTGGATGACCACACCTTCCGCGTCAATTTCCTGCGCCGCGACAAGCTGACGA
Organism: Rubrivivax sp.; assembly: GCA_044371895.1. Lineage (GTDB taxonomy): Bacteria > Pseudomonadota > Gammaproteobacteria > Burkholderiales > Burkholderiaceae_C > Rubrivivax. The sequence goes on along the minus strand of JBILSW010000053.1, from coordinate 6,732 downwards.
TGAACAACATGGCCGTGCCCGTGCCGTGCATCTACAACAGCGAGCTCGTCAAGAAGAACGCCACGCCGCAGGACCCCTGGGGCCTGGCCTGGACGCGCAACAACACCGCAGGCGGCGGCGCCTACAAGGTGGAGGCCTTCCGCCCCGGGCAGGAGATCGTCTACGTCCGCAACGACGACTGGAAGAGCGGGCCGATGCCCAAACTGCGCCGCATCGTGCAGCGCGAGGTGCCCAACGCCGGCAACCGGCGCGCACTGCTGGTCAAGGGCGACATCGACATGACCTACGACATGCCGCCCAAGGACTTCTCCGAGATGGCCAAGGAAGGCGGCAGCGTCAAGGTGGCAACCATGCCGATCGAGAACGCCATGTTCTACGTCGGCATGAACGTGACCAAGCCGCCGTTCGACAACGTCAAGGTCCGCCAGGCGGTGGCCTATGCGCTGCCCTACGACAAGATCCAGGAGACGGCGCTGTACGGCCGCGGCGCCAAGCTTTACGGCGCGGACGGCACCCAGGTCAAGACCACGGCCTGGCCGCAGCCCACCGGCTACAAGACCGACATCGCGCGCGCCAAGGCGCTGATGGCCGAGGCCGGCGCGGCGGCCGGCTTCGAGACCACGCTGAGCCTGGACCTCGGCGGCGCCACGGTCGGCGAGCCCACGGCCATCCTGGTCCAGGAGTCGCTGGCGCAGATCGGCATCCGCACGCAGATCAACAAGATCCCCGGCGCCACCTGGCGCGCGGCGCTGCTGAAGAAGGACATGCCGATGATCATCAACCGCTTCGGCGGCTGGCTCGACTTCCCCGAGTACTTCTTCTACTGGTGCTACCACGGCCAGAACGCGGTGTTCAACACCATGAGCTACCAGAACCCCAAGCTCGACCGCGTCATCACCAACGCCCGCTTCGCCGAGAGCAAGGCCATCTACGACGGCATGGTGAGGGACATGATCCAGATCGCCTACGACGAGCTGCCGCGCATCCCGCTGTTCCAGCCCAGCCAGGACGTGGCGATGCAGAAGAACGTGATGGGCTACATGTACTGGTTCCACCTGCAGCCCGACTACCGCCAGCTCTTCAAGGCCTGAGCGCGGGACGCCGGCATGGACTTGGAGCGTTACGTCGACGCCCAGTGCGAGTTGCTGGGACTGGTGCTCACGCCCGCGCAGCGGCCGGGCGTGGTGCGCTACCTGCAGCTGGTGGCGGGCTTTGCGCCGCGGGTGATGGACTTCCCGCTCGCGCCGGCCGACGAGAGCGGCAACACCTTCGTGCCGGTGGCGCCGCCGGCGGCCTCGACGACGGAGGCCCCTCGATGAACGCCACGGCTGCCGTCGAAGCCGCCCTGGCGCGCATCGCCGCCACCGACGGCCGCGTCAACGCCTTCACCGAGGTGCTGGCCGAGCGCGCCCGGGCCCGCGCGGCGGCCGTCGATGCCGACCAGGCCGACCTGCCGCTGCGCGGCCTGCCCTTCGCGGTGAAGAACCTGTTCGACCTGCAGGACCTGCCCACCCGGGCCGGCTCGAAGATCGAGCGCGACGCCGCGCCGGCCGCGCAAGATGCGGTGCTGGTGCGCCGACTCGAGGCCGCCGGCGCCGTGTGCGTGGGCGCGCTGAACATGGACGAGTACGCCTACGGCTTCACCACCGAGAACAGCCACGACGGCCCCACGCGCAACCCGCACGACCTGGCGCGCATCAGCGGCGGCTCCTCCGGCGGCAGCGCCGCCGCGGTGGCCGCCGGGCAGGTGCCGCTGGCGCTGGGCTCCGACACCAACGGCAGCATCCGCGTGCCGTCCTCGCTGTGCGGCGTGTTCGGCCTCAAGCCCACCTTCGGCCGGCTGCCGCGCACGGGCAGCTACCCCTTCGTCGCGAGCCTGGACCACCTGGGCCCCTTCGCGCGCGACGTGGCCACGCTGGCCGCGGCCTACGACACGATGCAGGGCCCCGACGCCGACGATCCGGCCCAAGTGGCGCGCCCGCTCGAGCCCACCGCGGCACTGCTGCCGCGGGGCACCGAGGGCCTGCGCATCGGCGTGCTGGGCGGCTGGTTCCGGCAGATGGCCGACGCGGCGGCGCTGCAGGCGGTGGACCGCGCGGCACGCGCGCTCGGCGCCACGCGGGCCGTGGAGTGGCCCGAGGTCGACCGCGCGCGCACCGCGGCCTTCATCATCACCAACGCCGAGGGCGCCGCGCTGCACCTGGCCGACCTGCGCCGCCGCGCGGACGACTTCGACCCGCTCACGCGCGACCGCTTCCTCGCCGGGGCGCTGCTGCCGGCGGCGTGGGTGGTGCAGTCGCAGCGGGTGCGCCACTGGTTTGCGCGGCAGGTGGCGGCGCAGTTCGCTCACGTCGATCTACTGCTCGCCCCGGCCACCCCCTGCACCGCGCCGGCCATCGGCACCGAGTGGCTCGAGCTGAACGGGCAGCGCCTGCCCGCGCGCGCCAGCATGGGCCTGCTGACGCAGCCGGTGTCGGCCATCGGCTTGCCGGTGGCCACCGTGCCACTGTGGGGCTGCGACGCGGCCGCGCCGCACCTGCCCCTGGGCGTGCAGCTGATCGCCGCCCCCTGGCGCGAAGACCTGTGCCTGCGCGCGGCCCGCGTTCTCGAGGCTGCAGGCGTTGCGCAGGCGCCCGTGGCTGCCCTCTGAATCCGCCCAAACGCCCGCCCCCGCCCAACGCCATGGACATCAACCTGCCCGACGTGCACGCCGAGGTCGCCGCCGTGTTTGCCCGCTACGAGGCCGCGCTGGTGGGCAACGACACCGCCGTGCTCGACGAACTGTTCTGGCCCAGCCCCCACACCGTGCGCTACGGCGCGGCCGAGAACCTGTACGGCATCGACGAGGTGCGCGCGTTCCGCATCGCGCGGCCCGCGCAGGGCCTGGCCCGCCGCCTGCAGCGCACCGTCATCACCACCTACGGCCGCGACGCCGCCACCGCGATGACCGAGTTCCGTCGCGAGGGCGGCCACAAGCTCGGCCGCCAGAGCCAGACCTGGGTACGCATGCCCCAGGGCTGGCGCGTGGTCGCCGCGCACGTGAGCCTGATCGACCTTCCCGCCCCGTAATCACCAAACCGCCAGGAGCCACAGCCATGCAAGACCATTCCCCGAACCGCCGCCACCTCCTTGCCGCCGCCGCGGCGCTGGGCGTGGCGCCCTGGGCCCGCGTGGCCCACGCGCAGGCCCCCATCACGGTGGGCATCATCTACGTCGGCCCGCGCGACGACTTCGGCTACAACCAGGCGCACGCCGAGGCCGCTGCGCAGCTGAAGAAGCTGCCCGGCGTGAAGCTGGTCGAAGAGGAGAACGTGCCCGAGACGCAGGCCGTCCAGAAGACCATGCAGGGCATGATCTCGCAGGACGGCGCCACGCTGCTGTTCCCCACCAGCTTCGGCTACTTCGACCCGCACCTGCTGGCCGTGGCGGGCAAGAACCCCAAGGTGCGCTTCAGCCACTGCGGCGGCCTGTGGACCAAGGGCAAGCACCCCGACAACACCGGCAGCTTCTTCGGCTACATCGACGAGGCGCAATACCTCAACGGCGTGATCGCCGGACACATGAGCATGAGCAAGAAGCTCGGCTTCGTGGCGGCCAAGCCCATTCCGCAGGTGCTGCGCAACATCAACGCGTTCACGATGGGCGCGCGCTCGGTCGATCCGAAGACCACCACGACGGTCATCTTCACCGGCGACTGGAGCATGCCCGTCAAGGAAGCCGAAGCCACCAACAGCCTGGCCGACCAGGGCGTGGACGTGTTCACCTGCCACGTCGACGGGCCCAAGGTCGTGATGGAGACGGCGGCCAAGCGCGGCCGCATGGTCTGCGGCTACCACGCCAGCCAAGCGAAGCTGGCACCGCAGGCCTACCTCACGGGCGCGGAGTGGAACTGGCTCACCGCCTACACCCGCATCCTCGAGGCTGCGCGGACCGGCAAGCCGCATCCCAACTTCGTGCGCGGCGGCCTCAAGGACGGCTTCGTCAAGAGCTCGCCCTACGGCGCCATGGTGGGCGAGGGCGCGCGCAAGAACGCTGAAGATGTGCGCAAGAAGATGATGGCCGGGGCCTTCGACATCTTCGGCGGCGAGCTGAAGGACAACACCGGCAAGGTCGTGATCCCCAAGGGCAAGGTCTTCAAGCAGACCGACATCGAGCTCGAGGGCATGAACTACCTGGTCGAAGGCGTCATCGGCAAGGCGTGACCCCGGCGCTGGCCACACCATGACGCTGCGCGATGCCGCCGAATCGCTCGCCCTGCCGCTGCTCGCGCTGGCAGGCGGGCTGCTGCTGTTCGGCGGCTTCGTGGCGCTGGGCGGCCACAGCCCGGTGCAGGCCTGGACGCTGCTGTTCCGCGGCGCCTTCGGCGATGCGTTCTCGCTGCAGAACACGCTGGTGCGGGCTGCGCCGCTGATGCTCACGGCGCTGGCCGTGGCCTTGCCGGCGCGCGCCGGTCTCACGGTCATCGGCGGCGAGGGCGCGCTGGTGCTCGGGGGCCTGGCCGCGGCGGCGCTGCCTTACGCGCTGCCCTTGCCCGCAGGCGCGCCCGGCACGGCGTTGCTGCTGCTGGCCGCGGCGCTGGCCGGCGCGGCCTGGGTCGCCCTGGCAGGCTGGCTGCGCCAGTGGCGCGGCGTCAACGAGACGATCTCCAGCCTGCTGCTCGGCTACATCGCGATCGCCCTGTTCAAGCACATCGTCGAGGGGCCGCTGCGCGACCCGGCCAGCCTGAACAAGCCGAGCACGCTGCCGCTCGAGGAGAGCCTGCGCATCGGCACGATCGCCTTCGGCGACACCCTCACCGAGGTGCACTGGGGCCTGGTGTTCGGCGTCGTCGCCTGCCTGGCCGCCGCGGTGTGGCTGGGGCTCACGACGCACGGCTTCGCCACTCGCGTGGTCGGCGGCAACCTGCGCGCGGCGCAGCTCGTCGGGTTGCCGGCCACGCGGCTGGTGGTGGTGGCCTGCGCGCTCGGCGGCGCGGCCGCGGGCCTGGCCGGCGGCATCGAGGTGGCGGCCGTGCACACGGCGGCCAACGCCTCGCTGATCGTCGGCCTGGGCTACACCGGCATCCTGGTCAGTTTCGTCGCGCGGCACCAGCCGCTGGCCATCGTGCCGGTGGCCATCCTCTTCGGCGGTTTCCTGGCCGCCGGCAGCCTGCTGCAGCGTCGCATGGGCCTGCCCGACGCCTCGGTGCAGGTGCTGATGGGGTTCTCCTTCGTCCTCATCCTCGCCAGCGAGGCCTGGCGCGGACGCCTGGGCGAACTGTTCACGCTGCGGCGCGCGCCGGTGGGCGCGCCCTTGGGAGGTCGTGCATGAACGTCGGCGGCAGCGGGCTGCCCTGGCTTGACGTGCTGGTGGCCGTGCTCGGCGGCGCCATCCGCGTCGGCACACCCTTTCTCTTCGTCAGCCTGGGTGAGTGCATCACCGAGAAGGCCGGCCGCATCAACCTCGGCCTGGAGGGCGTGCTCGTGTTCTCGGCGATGGCGGGCTTTGCCGGCTCGTACCTCACCGGCGCCTGGTGGGCCGGCGTGCTGCTGGCGGGGGCCAGCGGGGCATTGATCGCGCTCGTGCACGGGCTGGTGTGCAGCCTGCCGCGCGTCAACGACATCGCCGCCGGCATCGCCATCATGCTGCTCGGCGCGGGCCTGGCGTTCTACCTGGGCAAGCCGCTGATCCAGCCGCAGGCCGAGCAGGTGCCGTCGCTGCCCCTGGGGCAGTGGCTCGGCGCGGCCCCCGGCAGTGCGCTGGCCGCGGCGCTGAACATCAATGCGCTGTTCCCGATCGGTGTCGCGCTCGCCGTGCTGCTGGCCTGGGGCCTCGGGCACACGGGCTGGGGCCTGAAGCTGCGCATGGTCGGCGACTCGGCCGACGCCGCGCGCGCGCTCGGCAGCTCGGTGGCGGGCGTGCGCGTGACCGCCACCACTGCCGGGGGGTTCATCGCCGGCCTGGGCGGGGCATCGCTGTCGCTGTACTTCCCGGGCAGCTGGAACGAGGCGCTGTCCAGCGGCCAGGGCCTGATCGCCGTGGCTCTGGTGATCTTCGCGCGCTGGCACCCGCTGCGTTGCCTCTGGGCCGCGCTGCTGTTCGGCGGCGCCGGGGCGCTGGGGCCGGCGCTGCAGTCGGTGGGCGTCAGCGGCTACTACTACCTGTTCAACGCCGTGCCCTACGCGCTGACGCTGGCCATCCTGGTGTGGACCTGCTCGCCGCGGCAGAGCCTGGCCGGCGCGCCGGCCGAACTCGGCGTCTCTCGATGAGGAGCAAGCAATGACCGGACTGGGTGGCCTGAACAAGTCGCCGCAGGGCGTGGTGGTGGGCCTGGTGCAGCTGCAGCTGCCGGTGGTGGAGACGCCGGAGCAGCTGGCGGCCCAGGCGGGGCGCATCGCCTGGATGGTGGGCAAGGCGCGCCGCAACCTCGCGACGATGGACCTCGTCGTGTTCCCCGAGTACGCGCTGCACGGGCTGTCGATGAGCACCGCGCCGGAGCTGATGGTGACCATCGACGGGCCCGAGGTCGCGCTCTTCAAGCACGCCTGCGTCGAGCACCGCATCTGGGGCTGCTTCTCCATCATGGAGGCCAACCCGCACGGCAACCCCTACAACACCGGCCTGATGATCGACGACCAGGGTCGCATCCAGCTCTACTACCGCAAGCTGCACCCCTGGGTGCCGGTGGAGGCCTGGGAGCCGGGCAACATGGGCATTCCCGTGTGCAACGGGCCCAACGGCAGCCGCATCGCG
>JBILSW010000483.1:0-3143 GCA_044371895.1 Rubrivivax sp. | reverse complement strand
GCACGTCAGCGCCAAGGACAAGGGCACCGGCAAGGAGAACAAGATCACGATCAAGGCCAACTCGGGTCTCTCCGAGGCCGAGATCCAGAAGATGGTCAAGGACGCCGAGCTGAACGCGGCCGAAGACCAGCGCAAGCTCGAACTCGTGCAGGCGCGCAACCAGGCCGACTCGATGGTGCACTCGGTGCGCAAGAGCCTGGCCGAGCATGGTGACAAGCTAGACGCGGGCGAGAAAGAGAAGATCGAGTCCGCGATCAAGGCCGCCGAGGAAGCGCTCAAGAGCGACGACAAGGCCGAGATCGAAGCCAAGACAGAAGCGCTGATGACGGCCAGCCAGAAGCTCGGCGAGAAGATGTACGCCGACGCCCAGGCCGCCGCCGGGGCTGCTGCCGCCGGCGGCGCCGGACCCGGGGCCGAGGCGCCCCGGCAGGCCCGCCCGGCCGACGACAACGTGGTCGACGCCGACTTCAAGGAAGTCAAGAAGTGATGCCGTGCGGCACCCCGCCGCGCATGCTCTGATCGGGGGGCCGGCTCAGCCGGCCCTTCGCCGTTGATCACCACCACCACACCTTCATGGCCAAGCGCGACTACTACGACGTTCTGGGCGTGCCCAAGAACGCCACCGACGACGACATCAAGAAGGCCTATCGCAAGCTGGCGATGAAGTTCCACCCCGACCGCAACCAGGGCGACGGGGCCAAGGCGGCCGAGGAGAAGTTCAAGGAGGCCAAGGAGGCCTACGAGATGCTCTCCGACCCCCAGAAGAAGGCGGCGTACGACCAGCACGGCCATGCCGGCGTCGACCCCAACATGGGCGGCGGCCGCGGCGGCCCGGGCCCCGAGGGCTTCGGCGGCTTCGCCGAGGCCTTCGGCGACATCTTCGGCGACATCTTCGGGGGCGGCGGCGGCGGCCGGCGCGGCGGCGGCGGCCAGCAGGTCTACCGCGGCAACGACCTCAGCTACGCGATGGAGATCACGCTCGAGGAAGCCGCTTTCGGCAAGGACACGCAGATCCGCGTGCCCACCTGGGAAAACTGCGACACCTGTCACGGCACCGGCGCCAAGCCCGGCACCAGCGCCAAGACCTGCCCCAGCTGCAACGGCAGCGGCACGGTGCACCTGCGCCAGGGCTTCTTCAGCATCCAGCAAACCTGCCCGCACTGCCACGGCAGCGGCAAGATCATTCCCGAGCCCTGCACCAGCTGCAACGGCGCCGGCAAGATCAAGAAGCAGAAGACGCTGGAGGTGAAGATCCCCGCCGGCATCAACGAGGGCATGCGCATCCGGTCCGCCGGCAACGGCGAGCCGGGCCATAACGGCGGCCCGGCGGGCGACCTCTACATCGAGATCCGTGTCAAGCAGCACGAAATCTTCGAGCGCGACGGGGACGACCTTCACTGCACCGTGCCCGTGGTCCTGACCACCGCGGCCCTGGGCGGCACCATCGAGGTGCCGACGCTGGGCAGCAAGGCCGAGATCGAGCTGCCCGAGGGCACCCAGCACGGCAAGACCTTCCGGCTGCGCGGCAAGGGCATCAAGGGCCTGCGCTCCAGCTACCCGGGCGACCTGTACTGCCATGTCGCCGTGGAAACGCCGGTCAAGCTGACCGAGCACCAGCGCAAGATGTTGAAGGATCTCGACGAGAGCTTCAGAAAGGGCGGCGACCGTCACTCGCCCAACGCGAAGAGCTGGACGGACCGGGTCAAGGGTCTTTTCAAGTAGGCGCGGGGCCTGCCGATACCCTGGTTGCCGCGCGTAAGCCCCTGCGCAGCGGGACCCAGCCCCATGAAAGCACCTGCCTACCATCGCCCCCGCCACGAGGCCGGGACCGCCTCGCTGCGGGGGCGGAATTGAGAGATCTCAGCATTCACAAGGCGCACGCTCTGGTCGTCGAGCCGCAAGCGACCATGCGCAACGTCCTGTCGGCACATCTGCGCGACCTGGGCGTGGGGCAGGTCACGGCAGTCAAGGGCAGCTGCGAAGCGCGGATGGCGCTGGAGCAGAATTCCTTCGACATCGTGCTGTGCTCGCGCGAGTTCGAGGGCTCGAACGAAAGCGGCCAAGACCTGCTCGACGAACTCTGGCGCGAGAACCAGCTGTCGCACAGCACCGTGTTCATCATGCTGTGCGACAAGGTGGCGTACCACGAGGTCGTTGAGGCCGCCGAGTCGGCGCTCGACGGCATCATTGTGCGCCCTTGCAGCGCCACGCAGCTGCAGGCGCGGCTCTTCGAGGCACGCAAGCGCAGGCGCGAGCTCGCCCCCGTTCTGCAGGCGCTGGACAGCGGCCAGGACGAGCAGGCCCTGGCCCTGGCGATGAGGCGCTGGGTAGCGCAGCAGGCCTACGGCGCCTGGTGCGGGCGCCTGGCCGGCGAGTTGCTGCTGCGCCTGGGGCGCCCGGCCGACGCGCTGAAGGTCTTCGAGACTCTGGCCGGCCCGGCGGGCGCGCCCTGGGCGCTGCTGGGAGCCGCGCGCGCCCAGCTCGCCGCGGGCCAGCTGCCGCAGGCCCAGGCGCTGTTGCAGCGCGTGCTGCAGGCCGAGCCGGGCAGTGCCGACGCGCACGACCTCGACGGACGGCTGCTCATCGAGCAGTGCCAGTTCGACCGCGCCCTGCTGGCCTACCAGCGCGCGGTGGAGATCACCCCTAGCTGCCTGCTGCGCAACCAGCACGTCGGCGCCCTCGCGTTCTATCAGGGACAGGCCCGGGTGGCCGCTCAGCACCTGTCCGCCGCGGTATCGCTGGGGGTCCAGAGCAAGTTGTTCGACGCGCTGACCCTGGCGCTGCTGGGTTTGCTGCGCGCCGACGCAGGCGACCTGCCGGGTCTGCGCAGCGCAGCTGCCCAGCTGGCCCAGTACCGGCAACGCTTCGCCGGATCGTTACGGCTGCTACGCCTGGAGCAGGGTGTGCAGGTGCTGCTGCACAGGGCCGAGGGCCGCGCCGCCGAGAGCCTGGATCTGCTGCGACGCCTGTCGGCCACCGCGGGCGACGACGCCTTCGACCTCGAGGCCGCCAACCTGCTGCTGGGCCTGTGGGCTCGCACGCCCGAAGGCGTCCGCCTGGGCCCGGAGCACGAGGCGCTGGTGCGCCGCATCGGCTTGCGCTTCTGTACCAGCCGCGCCATCAGCGAGGTGCTGATGGGCGCG
>JBILSW010000481.1:0-3144 GCA_044371895.1 Rubrivivax sp. | reverse complement strand
ACGGCTCGTACAACGAGCGCATGTATCTGGCCGAGACCGGCAGCGGCCACGGGCCCAGGCCGAGCTGGATCCCGGCGAGCTTCCCGGGCGCGCTGATCCGCCGAGCTACGGGTACGCCCTTCATGGGCTATGCCGGTGCGACCTACCTGGTGCAGGAGTTCTGCAACGCGCTGTTCGACGCTCTGTTCCACGTGCTGCCGCTGGGCACCGAGCTCGACCGCATCGAGGCCACGCCGGCCCGCGCCGACGCGGGCCGCGACGCCCCGCTGCCCTGGGACGACGAGGCGCAGCAGCTGCTCGCCGAGCGCGTGGAGCGCGAGCCCGTGCTGGTGCGTATCTCGGCGGCCAAGCAGTGGCGCGACGCCGCCGAGGCCGCGGCGCGGCATGCCGGTGCGTCCACAGTGGGCGTGGCGCACGTCTCACCAGCCCGTGGGGTGCCGGCATGAGGCTGATCGCGACGGATTTCGAACTGCATCGCGGGGCCGCGCTGACGCGTGCTCCTCACCCGATGTCGTGGCGCTGGGCCACGGCTGCCCCATTGCGCGGGCTTGGCGCAAAGGCGGCCGAGAGGCCGAAGCAAAGGAGTCATTCCAATGGCTGAACGCAAGGGCTCGATCTCGGGCCTGACTGACGACGAAGCCCAGGAGTTTCACCGGTTCTGGGTCCAGGGGTTCGTGGGATTCACGGCGGTTGCCGTGGTCGCACACCTGCTGGTCTGGATCTGGCGGCCCTGGCTCTGACCGACCCCCGACGCGACTGAAGGAGACGGCAATGGCTGACGTACGACACCTTTCTCACCGTCCTGAGGAACAGGCCGCATCGGCCTCGACCTTCTCGATCTTCCTGCTGGGCTTCGTGCTCTTCGGGGTGATCGCGGTGGTCGGGCAGTTGTTCGGCTGCCAGTGGCGTTCCTGGTTGCCCGGCGCGGAAGGCGTGAAGTCGATGACCGGAGGCGTCAAGTCCGCGGTCTACACCTTCATGTCCCACCTTCAATAGGAGAACTCTCTATGTGGCGTATCTGGAAGCTCTACGACCCGCTGCGCGCGATGGTCGTGCAGGGGATCTTCCTCTTTGGCCTGGCGGCGATGATCCATCTCATCCTGCTGAGCACCGCGACCTACAACTGGTTCGACGGTCCGAATGCCCGAGCCGTGGTCGACAAGGCGAAGGTCTCGGCGCCTGCGCCGAAGTGAGGCGCCGGGCCGCGAGGCCCGGCACCGGCGACACGCAGTACCCGCAGTACCCGGAATCGAAGTACCCGGCAGCAGTACCCGGCAGGTGGGTGGCCCGCGATCGACGCGGCACCACCCCGCCTGTCACCCGAATCCATCGGCCCGCGGGCCGCGACGCCCTGCCGACGCAGGCGCGCGACGCGAGGGTGCACAAGGACGCACGTCATGGCCATGCTGAGTTTCGAGCGCAAGTACCGGGTGCGGGGCGGCACCCTGGTCGGCGGTGATCTGTTCGACTTCTGGGTCGGCCCCTTCTACGTGGGCTTCTTCGGCGTCACCACCGTGTTCTTCACGTTCCTCGGAACGGCCTTGATCTTCTACGGCGCGGCGGTGCAGGGCACCTTCAACCCGTGGACCATCAACATCGCCCCGCCCGACCTGAAGTACGGCCTGGGGCTGGCTCCGCTGAAGGAAGGCGGCATCTGGCAGATCGTCACCGTGTGCGCGATCGGCGCCTTCGGCAGCTGGGCGCTGCGTGAGGTGGAGATCTGCCGCAAGCTGGGCATGGGCTACCACGTGCCCGCGGCCTTCGGCATGGCCATCCTGGCCTACGTCACCCTCGTGGTGATCCGGCCGGTGCTGATGGGCGCCTGGGGCCACGGCTTCCCGTACGGCATCTGGAGCCACCTCGACTGGGTGTCGAACATCGGCTACCAGTACCTGCACTTCCACTACAACCCGGCGCACATGCTGGCGATCACGTTCTTCTTCACGACGACGCTGGCGCTGGCGATGCACGGGGCCCTCGTGCTGAGCGCCACCAACCCGCCCAAGGGCGAGACCGTGAAGACGCCGGACTACGAGGACACGTTCTTCCGCGATCTCATCGGCTACTCGGTGGGCACGCTGGGCATCCACCGCCTGGGCCTGTTCCTGGCCATGGCCTCGGGCTTCTTCAGCGCGGTGTGCATCGTCATCAGCGGCCCGTTCTGGACGCGCGGCTGGCCAGAGTGGTGGAACTGGTGGCTGCAGCTGCCAATCTGGAAGTGAGGAGCCGATCATGCTGAGCCAGATTCCCTATCAGAACCTGTTCACCCGCGTGCAGCCCGTCGGGCCCGCACACGACGGCGTTGAGCTGCCCCCCAAGAACGACACGCGGATCGGCAAGCCCTTCCTGGTGCACCTGTTCGGCCGCCTGGGCAACGCCCAGATCGGGCCGCTGTACCTGGGGCCGCTGGGCCTGATCTCGCTGATCACGGGCACGCTGTCGATCAACATCATGGGCTTCAACCAGCTCGCCTCGGTGAACTGGAATCCCATCGAGTTCATCCGACAGCTGCCCTGGCTGGCACTGGAGCCCCCGCACCCGAAGTACGGGCTGTCGATCCCGCCGATGAACGAGGGCGGCTGGTGGCTGCTGGCGTCGGCCCTGCTGCTGGTGAGTGTGCTGACGTGGTGGATGCGCACCTACAACCGCGCCCGCCAGCTCGGCATGGGCACGCACATCGCGTGGGCCTTCGCGGCGGCGATCTGGCTGTTCCTGGTGCTGGGCCTGTTCAGGCCGCTGCTGATGGGCAGCTGGAGCGAGGGGGTGCCCTACGGGATCTTCCCCCACCTGGACTGGACGGCCGCGTTCTCGCTGCGCTACGGAAACCTGTTCTACAACCCCTTCCACGCCCTCAGCATCGTGTTCCTGTACGGCAGCGTGCTGCTGTTCGCGATGCACGGCGCCACCATCCTGGCCGTCACCCGCTACGGCGGCGACCGCGAGATCGACCAGATCGTCGACCGCGGGACGGCCAGCGAGCGGGCCGCCCTTTTCTGGCGCTGGACCATGGGCTGGAACGCCACGATGGAATCCATCCACCGCTGGGCCTGGTGGTTCGCGGTGCTCACGCCCATCACCGGCGGCATCGGCATCCTGCTGTCGGGCACGGTGGTCGACAACTGGTACCTGTGGGCCGTGAAGCAT
>JBILSW010000482.1:0-3144 GCA_044371895.1 Rubrivivax sp. | reverse complement strand
GCAGCAGCGTGTCGGTCAGGCGCGCCATCGCCAGCGTGGGCAGGCGGCGCTCGCGCGCGTAGCGGGCCAGCAGCTTCTCGTCGCCCAGCGGGCGCCAGGGCTCGGCGGCCTGCCGCGCGGCCAGCACGGCGGCCAGCGCGGCCACGTCGGCCAGGCCGAGGTTCAGGCCCTGGCCGGCCAGCGGGTGCACCACGTGGGCGGCATCGCCCACCAGCACCCAGCCCTCGCCGTGCACGGCGCTGGCCTCGGCCAGGGCGAGCGGCCACTGCTGGCGCGCGCTGGCCAGCTTCAGCGTGCCGGCCACGCCGCCGGTGGCCGACATCAGCTCGGTCTCGAAGTCGGCATCGGGCAGGGCCATCAGCGCCTGGGCGCGATCGTCGGGCACCGACCAGACCAGGCCCAGGCCGTGGCCGGGCTTCGGCCGGTCCAGCGGCAGCAGCGCCAGCACGTCGGGGCTGCGGAACCACTGTCGCGCCTGCTGCGCGTGCGGCCGGCTGGCCAGCAGCCGCGCCGCGATGCCGCGCTGGCCGTAGCCGTGGCGAGTGAAGCGCACGCCCAGCGCGGCGCGGGTGGCGGAGTCCTTGCCCTCGGCCAGCACCGTCAGGGCCGCCGGCACCGGGGCGGCCACGGGGTCGAGGTGCGGCGCGAAGCCGGCGGCCGTGGCCAGCGCGCGCTCCAGCTCGGCGGCGTCGACGATCCACGCCAGCTCGGGCACGCCCTGCACCCAGGCCGAGAAGTGCAGCGCCGCGGCGCCGTCGTCGCCATCGACGCGCATGTCGTGCACGGCGGTGCGCGCGTCGGCGGGCAGCGCGTCCCAGACTTTCAGCGAGCGCAGCAGCGCCACCGAGGCGGCGTTCAGCGCGTAGGCCCGCACGTCGGCGGACGCGGCCGCGGGCGCGCCGGGCGCGTGCAGCGCCACCCGCAGCCCCTGGCGCGCCAGCGCCAGCGCCGCCGAAAGGCCCACGGCGCCGCCGCCGCGCACGAGCACGTCGTGGCGGGCAGCGCCCGCGGGCGCGGGAAAGTCAGGGTCGGGCATCGGATGTCGAAGGCGAAGCCCGGCATCGTAGCAAGGCCCCCCAGGCACAATGAGGTCGCGGACTACGACCGGCCCGCCCTGCCCCACTCCAGAAAGTTCCACCCGCTGTGAACACTGTGTCGCCCGCCCCGACCGTCCGCCTCTCGGCCCTGGCCATCCACCCCGTGAAGTCCTGCGGCGCGCTGCCGCTGGACAGCGTCGATCTCGTCGAAACCGGCCTCGACCTCGACCGCACCTGGATGGTGGTCGATGCCCACGGCGACATGCTCACGCAGCGCGAGCTGCCGCGCATGGCGCTGGTCCGGCCCAGCCTGCGGGGCGGCGAGCTGGTGCTGCGCGCGCCCGGCATGCTGGCACTGCACCTCAAGCTCGACACGGTCGAGGCGCCGACGCGCGTGCAGGTGTGGGACGACGTCGTCAAGGCCTGGGACATGGGCGCGCTGGCCGCGCAGTGGTTCAGCGACTTCCTCGGCCGCCCACTGCGCCTGGCGCGATTCGACCCCGACGAGGAGCGCGCCAGCGAAGCCCGCTGGACCGCCGGGCTGAAGGCTCTGAACACCTTCAGCGACGGCTACCCGCTGCTGGTGGCCAACGCGGCCTCGCTGGCCGACCTGAACGCGCGGCTGGCCGCCGCCGGCCATCCGCCGGTGGGCATGGAGCGCTTCCGCCCCAACCTCGTGCTCGAGGGCCTTCAACCCTGGGACGAGGACCACCTGCACGAGATCGACGTCGACACCGGCGCCGGCATGGCCACACTGCGCCTGGTCAAGCCCTGCGTGCGCTGCAGCATCCCCGACGTCGACCCCGCCACCGCCGACACCGGCACCGCCGTGGCGCGCACGCTGGCCGGCTTCCGCGCCGACCCTCGCATGAACGGCGGGCTCACCTTCGGCATCAATGCCGTGGTCGTGGCCGGTACCGGCCTCGTGCTGCGCACGGGCCAGCCGGTGGCGGTGCGGCACGCCTTTGGCTGAAGGCGCCGCCGCCGGTCAGCCGTCGAAGAACTCGCCCTCGCCGGCCACCGCAGGCAGGGGCCGGCCGGCCTCGGCGCGGCGCAGCTCGACGCGGCGGATCTTGCCGCTGATCGTCTTGGGCAGCTCGGCGAACTGCAGCCGGCGGATGCGCTTGTAGGCCGCCAGCCGCTGCCGCGTGAACTCGAAGATGCTGCGCGCCGTGGCCTCGTCGGCCGCGTGGCCGGCCGCCAGCGTGACGAAGGCCTTGGGCACGGCCAGCTTCAGCGCGTCGGGGCTGGGCACCACGGCGGCCTCGGCAACGGCCGGGTGCTCGATCAGCACGCTCTCCAGCTCGAAGGGGCTGATGCGGTAGTCGCTGGCCTTGAACACGTCGTCGGCGCGGCCGACGTAGGTGATGTAGCCCTGGGCGTCGCGCGCCGCGACGTCGCCGGTTCGGTAGACGCCGCCGCCCATGACCTCGGCCGTGCGCTCGGCCGAGTCGGCGTAGCCGGCCATCAGCCCCAGCGGCCGGCCGAGCTCGGCGTCGTCCAGCGCCAGGCACAGCTCGCCCTCGTCGGCCGGCCGGCCCTCGGGGTCGAGCAGCAGCACGCGGTAGCCGGGAAGCGGCCGGCCCATGCTGCCGAACTTCAGCGCTTGTCCGGGCGGGTTGCCCACCTGCGCGGTGGTCTCGGTCTGGCCGAAGCCGTCGCGGATGGTCAGGCCCCAGGCCGCGCGCACCTGCTCGATCACCTCCGGGTTCAGCGGCTCGCCGGCGCTCATGGCCTCGCGCAGCTGCACGGGCCAGTCGGCCAGCTGCTCCTGGATGAGCAAGCGCCAGACGGTGGGCGGCGCGCACAGCGTGGTGATGCGGCTGTCCACCAGGGTGCGCAGCACGCGCCGCGGGTCGAAGCGCGGTGTCTGCAGGATGAACACCGTGGCGCCGGCGATCCAAGGCGCGAAGAAGCAGCTCCACGCGTGCTTGGCCCAGCCGGGGCTGGAGATGTTCCAGTGCACGTCGCCAGGCTGCAGGCCCAGCCAGTACAGGGTGCTCAGATGGCCCACCGGGTAGCTGGCGTGGGTGTGCTGCACGAGCTTGGGCTTGCTGGTGGTGCCGCTGGTGAAGTACAGCAGCAGGGGTTCGTCGGGCCGCGTCGG
>JBILSW010000480.1:0-3146 GCA_044371895.1 Rubrivivax sp. | reverse complement strand
CGCTTCGTCGAGGACGACTGGGAGAACCCGACACTCGGGGCCTGGGGCCTGGGCTGGGAGGTCTGGCTCAACGGCATGGAGGTGACGCAGTTCACCTACTTCCAGCAGGTCGGCGGCATCGACTGCAAGCCCATCACCGGCGAGATCACCTACGGCCTGGAGCGGCTGGCCATGTACCTGCAGGGCGTGGAGAACGTCTACGACCTGGTCTGGACCGAGTCGGCCGACGGCACGCCGCTGCTGTACCGAGACGTCTACCACCAGAACGAGGTAGAGCAGAGCACCTACAATTTCGAGCACTCCGACGTCGAGTTCCTGCTCTGCGCCTTCGGGGCCCATGAGAAGCAGGCCGAGTACCTGATGCAGCAGCAGCTCGCCCTGCCGGCCTACGAGCAGGTGCTGAAGGCTGCGCACACCTTCAACCTGCTGGATGCACGCGGTGCCATCAGCGTGACCGAGCGCGCTGCCTACATCGGCCGGATCCGCAAACTCGCGCGCAGCGTCGCGCAGAGCTACCTCGACAGCCGCGCGCGCCTGGGCTTCCCGATGGCGCCGCGCTCCTGGGCCGATGAAGTGCAGGCGCAGCTGGCGAAGAAGGCGGCCTGAGCATGACCGGCACCGCGAAGAACCTGCTGGTCGAGCTCTTCGTCGAGGAGCTGCCCCCCAAGGCGCTGAAGAAGCTGGGCGAGGCCTTTGGGGCCGCGCTGCTCGCGGGCCTGAAGGCTGCGGGTTTGGCGGGCGAACACTCGGCGCTCAGCGTCTTCGCCAGCCCGCGGCGCCTGGGGGCCCACGTCAGCCACGTGCTGGCCGTGGCGCCCGAACGGGCCCAGTCGGTCAAGCTGATGCCGGCCGCCGTGGGCCTGGCGGCGGACGGCTCGCCCACGCCGGCGCTGCTGAAGAAGCTGGCTGCCCTGGGTGCCGACTTGGGCGTAGTGCCCGCGCTGCGACAGGCCGCCGACGGCAGGGCCGAGGTGCTGTTCCTCGACAGCACCGTACCCGGCGCCACGCTGGCCGCCGGGCTGCAAGCCGCGCTCGACGAGGCCCTCGCGCGCCTGCCCATCCCGAAGGTCATGCAGTACCAGCTGGCCGACGGGTGGCAGACGGTGCACTTCGTGCGCCCGGCCCACGGTCTGGTGGCGCTGCACGGGGCCGACGTGGTGCCGGTGCACACGCTGGGTCTGAAGGCCGGTCGCCAGACCCGCGGCCACCGTTTCGAGGCCGCCGTCGACCCCGTGGTGCTGCAGGACGCCGACCACTACGAGCGCCAGCTCGCGGAGAAGGGCGCCGTGATTGCCGGCTTCGCCCGGCGCCGCGACGAGATCGTCCGCCAGCTTCAGCACGCCGCCGCGCTGCAGAACGCACGGCCGGTCGATGACGAAGCGCTGCTCGACGAGGTGGCGGCCCTGGTCGAGCGGCCGAACGTGCTGGCCTGCGAGTTCCCGGCCGAGTTCCTGGCGGTACCACCGGAATGCCTCATCCTCACGATGAAGGCCAACCAGAAGTACTTCCCGCTGCTCGACGACCAGGACCGCCTCACCAACCGCTTCCTGGTGGTGAGCAACATCCGCCCGGCTGACCCGCGCCGCGTGGTCGAGGGCAACGAGCGCGTGGTCAAGCCGCGGCTGGCCGACGCCAAGTTCTTCTTCGACCAGGACCGCAAGCGCACGCTCGAGAGCCGGGTCCCGCAACTGGCCAGGGTCGTCTACCACGGCAAGCTGGGCAGCCAGGGCGAGCGGGTGGAGCGCGTGCGCGCCATCGCGCGCGCCATCGGCCACGCGCTCGGCGGCGAGGCGCTGGCCGCGCAGGCCGACCGCGCCGCGCTGCTGGCCAAGGCCGACCTGCTGACCGACATGGTTGGCGAGTTCCCCGAGCTGCAGGGCATCATGGGCGGCTACTACGCCCGCGACGACGGCGAGCCCGAGGCCGTGGCCTGGGCGGTTGAAGACCACTACAAGCCCCGCTTCGCCGGCGACGTGCTCCCGCGCGGCGAGGCTGGCGTGGTGGTGGCGCTGGCCGACAAGCTGGAGACGCTCGCCGGACTGTTCGGCATCGGCGAGCGGCCCTCCGGCGACAAGGACCCATTCGCTCTGCGCCGGCACGCGCTGGGCGTGATCCGCATGCTGATCGAACGCAACCTCGCGGTCGAGCTGCAGCACCTGATCGACGAGACCTGCCGGCCGTTCGGGCAGGTGCCCGCGTGGCTGAATCCGAACGCGGACATCGAAAGGTTCCTGAAGGACCGCCTGGTGGTGCTGCTGCGCGACCAGGGTTACACCGCCCAGGAGGTCGAAGCGGTGGCGGAGCGCCTGCCCGCCCGCTGGGGCGAGATCCCGCGCCGGCTGGCCGCCGTCCGGGCCTTTGCCGCACTGCCCGAGGCTGCCGCGCTGGCCGCAGCCAACAAGCGCGTCGGCAACATCCTCAAGAAGGCCGAGGGTGCCTTGCCCGGCACGGTGGACGTCGCGCTGCTGCGCGAAGGCGCCGAGCAGGCCCTGGCCGCGGCGCTGCAGCAGGTGGCGCCCCACGCCGACGCCGCCTTCGGGCGCGGCGACTACACCGCCAGCCTGCAGGCCCTGGCGGCACTCAAGACCCCGGTCGACGCCTTCTTCGACGCCGTGATGGTCAACGCCGACGACCCCGCGCTGCGCGCCAACCGCCTGGCCCTGCTGGGTGCCCTGCAGCGGGCCATGAACCGCGTGGCCGACCTGTCGCGCCTGGCCGCCTGAAGGGGCCCCGGGATGCCGGCGACGCACAGCCTCAAGCTCGTGATCCTCGGCCGCGACGGGATCCTGAACCAGTTCCGCGAGGGCCACGTCACCGCACCCGAGGAGTGGGTGCCGGTGCCGGGTGCGCTGGAGGCCGTGGCGCGACTGAACCACGCCGGCTGGCACGCGGTGGTAGCCACCAACCAGAGCGGCATCGGCCGCGGCATGATCGACATGAGCGCCGTCAACGCCGTGCACGCGCACATGAACCGCGAGTTGCAGCGCGTGGGCGGGCGGCTGGACGCCATCTTCCTGTGCCCGCACACGCCGGAAGACCACTGCACGTGCCGGAAGCCCCTGCCCGGCATGCCGGTGGACATCGGCCGCCGCTACGGCGTCGACCTCGCCCACGTGCCCATGGTGGGCGACACCGCGCGCGACCTC
>JBILSW010000479.1:0-3149 GCA_044371895.1 Rubrivivax sp. | reverse complement strand
GGCCAACCTCGGCGTGACCAGCCAGGCCATCGCCGAGACGCTGCGCATCGCCACCGCGGGCGACTACGACCAGAGCCTGCCCAAGCTCAACCTGAGCCAGCGCCAGGTGCCCATCGTCGTGCGCCTGCCGGCGAGCGCGCGCACCGACCTTGCCCTGCTCGAGCGCCTGCCTGTGCCGGGCACGCACGGCCCGGTGATGCTGGGCAACGTGGCCACGCTGGAGCTGGGCAGCGGCCCGGCCACCATCGACCGCTACAACCGCCAGCGCAACATCAACTTCGAGATCGAGCTCAACCAGCAGCCGCTGGGCGCGGTCAAGGCCGCGGCACTGGCGCTGCCCAGCCTGCAGAACCTGCCTGCGGGCGTGACGCAGACCGAGATCGGCGACGCCGAGGCCATGGCCGAGCTGTTCGCGAGCTTCGGCCTGGCCATGATCACCGGTGTGCTGTGCATCTACGTGGTGCTGGTGCTGCTGTTCAAGGACTTCGTGCAGCCGGCCACCATCCTGGGGGCGCTGGTGCTGTCGATTCCGGGGGCGTTCCTGGCCCTGTTCATCACGCAGACGGCGATCTCGATGCCCAGCATGATTGGCCTGATCATGCTGATGGGCATCGCCACCAAGAACTCGATCCTGCTGATCGACTACGTGATCATCGCGCGGCGCGACCACGGCATGGCCCGCCTCGAGGCCGTGCTCGACGCCTGCCACAAGCGCGCGCGGCCCATCATCATGACCACCATCGCTATGGGCGCGGGCATGCTGCCCATCGCCATCGGCCTGGGCACCGACCCAAGCTTCCGCAGTCCCATGGCCATCGTCGTGATCGGCGGCCTGATCACCAGCACCTTCCTGAGCCTGCTGGTGATCCCGGTGTTGTTCACCTATGTGGACGACGCCATCCTGCGGCTGCAGCGGCTGCTGCGGCGGGGCCGGCCGGCACCGGCGGCACGGTCGGAGGGCGCGGCATGAAGCGGCGCCAGTTGCTGCAAGGCGCCGCGGCGCTGGCGCTGGCCGGGCCGCTGGGTCTGCGCGCCGAGGAGGCCGGGCCCGGCGCCTACGACACGCTGGACCTGGACTGGCAGGACCAGGCTCGCCAGCGCCTGGTGCCGGTGCGGCTGTACCGCCCGCAGGCCATGGCCGCGGGCGCGCGCGTGCCGCTGATCGTGTTCTCGCACGGCATCGGTGGCTCGCGGCGCGGCTACACCTGGCTGGGCCGCTTCGTCGCCGCGCACGGCATCGCCAGCCTGCACCTGCAGCACGTGGGCAGCGACCGCACGCTGTGGAGCGGCGGCCTGTTCTCGCTGGTGGGCCGGCTGCAGGACGCGGCGCAGGCCGACGAGGCGCGCGCCCGGGTGCTGGACTTCCGCTTCGCGCTCGACACGCTGCTGGCCGGCGAGTGGGGCGGCGCGGTCGACCGCGCACGCATCGTGGCCGCCGGCCACAGCTACGGCGCCAACACCAGCCTGCTGGTGGCCGGCGCTCAGGTGCCGCAGGCCGCCGAAGGCCTGGCCGACCCGCGCGTGCGCGCCGCCATCGTGATGAGCGCGCCGCCCTTCTACGGCGAGCCCGAGCCACGCCGCATCCTGCAGGGTGTGACGGTGCCGACGCTGCACGTGACCTGCACCGACGACGTGATCCGCATCCCCGGCTTCTGGAGCGGCCTCGAAGACCGGCTCGCGGTGTTCGAGGCCACCGGCAGCGCGCGCAAGTGGCTGGCGGTGTACGAGGGCGGCTCGCACAGCATCTTCACCGACCGCGGCGGCACCGGCGGCGCGGTGCTCAACCCGAGGGTCAAGCAGGCCACGCGCGAGCTGGCGCTGGCCTTCGTGCGCGGCGTGTTCGACGGCGACGAGGCCGAGCTGGCGCAGTGGCCGCAGCGGCACGCGGGGATCCTGGCGCGCTTCGAGGCGGCAGGCTGAGCGGAGGCGGGCTTCCCCGACCGATCCCGGCGAGCCGCGGCTCTCTGGTTCGCGACGCTGGCGATGGGCTTGGGCCATTCGGTGCCTGGAGCCGGGCTGCGAAGCAAACGCCCCTTCAGGGCGCGGCAGCTGGCCGGGCCGCCGGGCGCCGATTCGCGTGAATCGGGCGTGCGAGCGCGTCGCCAGCGGTCGCCGTGAACCGGGGAGAAGAATGACCCAGACCGACCGACAACAGCGGCTCGAAGCCACCCTGCTGGCGCTGCTGCCCGCCAGCGGCAGCCTGGTGGGCAACGGCAGCCTGCTCGCGCAGTGGACCCAGGCCGCGAGGGCAGCGGGCCTCGTCGTCACCGCCGAAGACTTCTCCGCCCTGCGTGAAGACCTGGTGGCCCGCGGGCTGGTGGTCAAGGGCAAGGGCCGCGGCGGCTCCACGGGCCGCGCCGCCGCCGCGGCAGCGGGCAGCGACACCTTCGCCCTGCAAGCCGAAGCGCCCGCGCCAGTGGATGGTGCCCATGCCGCCCCGAGCGGCCCCGCTGCCCAACCCCAGGCCCAGGCGGCTACGGCGCCCAAGGCCCAGAAGCTGCGCGCCGCCGATGCCGGCGAACCGGCCCAGGTGCTGAGCTACCGCCACGCCGACCGGCGCAAGAACAACCCCGAAGTGGGCCTGGTCAGCGAAGCCAGCGACCCGCAGCAACCGAAGCAGACCTGGGCGTACAACCCGCACCTGGATCCGGTGCTGAACTTCGACAGCGCGCGGGCCGAGTTGGAGACGCTGATCGACGATGCGCTGGCCAGTGGGGATCCCCAGGCCGCGGTGGCCGCGCTGGAAGAGATCAAGCGCCGCGGCGCGCCCTATCTGCAGTGGGCCGGCAAGGCCGAGCGCACGAGCTTCGAGGTCGACACGGTCAGCCTGCACGTGCACGAGCGCATCGACCCGATGAGCATCCTTTCGGCCGTGCGCAAGCGGCTGGAAGAAGCGAACGACACCCAGGGCAAGGCGACGGCCAAGGTGAAGGCCGAAGAACCCTCACCCCTGGCCCGCCAGGCCAGCCTGTTCGAAGCGCCGTTCGAGAACCTGCCGCTGCGCAGCGCGGTGGACTTCTACCGCCACGACAAGGGCTGGGCCAACCGGCTGATCGCTGGCGACAGCCTGCTGGTGATGAACAGCCTGCTGGTCAAGGAGGGCCTGGCTGGGCAGGTGCAGATGATCTACATCGACCCGCCCTACGGCG
>JBILSW010000083.1:0-8971 GCA_044371895.1 Rubrivivax sp. | reverse complement strand
CAGGGACCGTGCCCGCGATCGGGGCGATCAGCGCCATCGTCGCCGCGCTGCTGCTGGGCTTTGCGAGCACGCACCACCGCGCCGCCTTGCGCCTGGCCGACGCGCTGCCCGCGGCGCTGGAAGGGCATGACCTGCTGCTGCGGGGCACCGTGGCCAGCCTGCCGCGCGAAGGCCTGCAGGGCGTGCGCTTCGAATTCGAGGTCGAGGCCGCCTGGCACCGCGGCCAG
Organism: Rubrivivax sp.; assembly: GCA_044371895.1. Lineage (GTDB taxonomy): Bacteria > Pseudomonadota > Gammaproteobacteria > Burkholderiales > Burkholderiaceae_C > Rubrivivax. Next base: position 8,744 of record JBILSW010000083.1, on the reverse strand, counting down.
CCGGTGCGGGTGCCGGCCCGCGTGTCGCTGGGCTGGTGGCGCGGCCTGGAGGCCAACGCCATGCTGGCCGCGCCGCCGCGGCCGGTGCGCGCCGGCCAGCGCTGGCAGTTCACGGCGCGCCTGGCGCAGCCGCACGGCGCGATGAACCCGCACGGCTTCGACCTCGAGCTGTGGCTGTTCGAGCAGGGCCTGCGGGCCAGCGGCAGCGTGCGCGACACCCGCGGCGCCGCCCCGCCCGTGCTGCTGCAGGCGTCGGCCGCGCACCCGGTGGAACGCCTGCGCCAGGCCGTGCGCGACGCCATCCAGGCCCGGGTGCCCGATGCCGGCGCCGCGGGCGTGCTGGCGGCGCTGGCGGTGGGCGACCAGGCGGCCATCGAGCGCGGCGACTGGGCGCTGTTCCGCGACACCGGCGTCGCCCACCTGATGAGCATTTCCGGGCTGCACGTGACCATGTTCGCGTGGCTGGCCGGCGCCCTCGTCGGCGCGCTGTGGCGCCGCCACCCGGTCGCGCCCCGCCGCGTGCCGGCGCCCGTGGCGGGCCGCTGGGCCGGGCTGCTGCTGGCGACGGCCTACGCGCTGCTGGCCGGCTGGGGCGTGCCGGCGCAGCGCACGGTGGCCATGATCGCCGTCGTGGTGCTGCTGCGCCACTTCGCCCGTCGCTGGCCGCTGCCGGCGGTGCTGGGTACGGCCGGCTGGGTGGTGGTGCTCGGCGACCCCTGGGCGCTGCTGCAGCCCGGCTTCTGGCTCAGCTTCGTGGCCGTGGGCCTGCTGGCGGCCAGCGGCCCGGTGCTGGCGCGTGCCGATGCCGGGCCGGCCCCGCGCGGGTCCTGGCTGAGAGCGGCGCTGCAGCAGCAGACGGTGGCCACCGTGGGGCTGGCGCCGCTGTCGCTGATCTTCTTCCAGCAGCTCTCGGTGGTCGGGCTCGTCGCCAACCTGCTGGCCATCCCGGTGGTGACGCTGCTGGTCACGCCGCTGGCGCTGCTGGGCGCACTGCTGCCGCCGCTGTGGAGCCTGGGCGCGCTCGTCGTCGCGGCGCTCGAGGCTGCGCTGGCCTGGTTGGCCGCCACGCCCCTGGCCGTGTGGCACGCCGCGGCCGCGCCGCCCTGGGCCGTGGCCGCGGGCCTGCTGGGCGCCGTGGTGGCCGTGTTGCCCTGGCCCTGGCGCCTGCGCGCGCTGGCCCTGCCGCTGATGCTGCCGCTGCTGGCGCCCCCGGTGACGCGGCCTGCGCCGGGCCACTTCGAGGTGCTGGGCGCCGACGTGGGCCAGGGCAATGCCGTCGTGCTGCGCACCGCGAGTCACACGCTGTTGTTCGACAGCGGCCCGGCCTGGGGCACGCCCGGCGTCGACGCCGGCGAGCGCGTGCTCGTGCCGCTGCTGCGCGCGCTGGGCGAGCGCCACCTCGACGAGCTCGTGCTCAGCCACCGCGATACCGACCACACCGGCGGCGCGGCCTCGCTGGCGCAGGCGCTGCCGGTGCGGGCGCTGCGCAGTTCGCTGGAGGACGGCCATGCACTGCGCGGGCTGGCGCCCCACACGCCCTGCGAGGCCGGCCAGCGCTGGCGCTGGGACGGCGTCGACTTCGAGGTGCTGCACCCCGCTGCCGCCGCGCTGGCCGCAGCCACGCCGTCCACGCGCGCCAACACGCTGAGCTGCGTGCTCCGCGTGCAGGCTGGCGGCGCCAGCGTGCTGCTGACCGGCGACATCGAGGCGCCGCAGGAGGCCGCGCTGGTGCGCGAGGCTGCCGCGCAGCTGCCCAGCACCGTGCTGTGGGTGCCGCATCACGGCAGCCGCACCTCGTCGACGCCGGGCTTCATCGCGGCGGTGGCGCCGCGCGTGGCGGTGGTGCAGGCCGCGCACCGCAGCCGCTTCGGCCATCCGTCGCCGGTGGTGCTGGCGCGCTACGCCGAGGCTGGCGTGCCGGTGGTCACCACCGCCGCCTGCGGGGCCTGGCACTGGTCGTCGGCCACCGCGCAGGCCGCCTGCACGCGCCCGGTGCAGCGCCGCTACTGGCACCACCCCGGCGCCGCACCGCAGGCGCCGCCCGCCGCCCGCTGACGCGGATGCACCGTCAGTTTGCCGGGACGAAGCCCAGCCGCAGCAGCACGCGGTGGGCCTGCACGTCGCGCTCCAGGTGGATGCCGCAGCGCCGGCACAGCAGACCCAGCAGCGTGAAGTGCAGCTCGTCCAGCTTGTCGGGCGACAGGCCGAAGGCGTCGTCGAAGCCCAGCGGTACCGTCAGCAGCAGCGTGGGCAGCGGCGGCAATGCGCTCGCCCAGGCGTCGAAGCAGGGCGTCGAGTTCGTGCAGGTCGTCCATCGGCGGGTTCCTCTGGGCGGTCACTGGTTGGTGGCAGTCAAGACTTCGGGCAGGTCGGTGAGGCCGGCCAGCACCTTGTGGATGCCGTCCTGGCGAAGGGTGCGCCGGCCTTCGCCGAGGCCGCAGCGCTGCAGCTCCGAAGCCGGCGCGCGGCGGCGGGTCAGGCCGCGCAGCGGCTCGTCCACGGTCAGCAACTCGTGCAGGCCGAGTCGCCCGTGGTAGCCGCTGCCGCCGCACTGGGGGCAGCCGACGCGGCGCCAGTGGCGCAGCGAGCCGTCGGCCCCGGCGTGGCGGCGCTGCCAGTCGCCCACCAGCGCCTGGTGGTCCACCTCGGATGCGGCGCTGGCGCCGATGGCGCTGCCCACGTGCAGCCGCACCAGCGTCTCCAGTTGCGCGGCCGGCATCGGCTCGGGCTGCCGGCAGGCCTTGCACAGGCGACGCACCAGGCGCTGCGCCAGCACCGCCAGCAGCGAGTCGGAGAACATGAACGGGTCAAGGCCGATCTCGAGCAGCCGCGTGATGCTCTCCGGTGCCGAGTTGGTGTGCAGCGTCGACAGCACCAGGTGCCCTGTCAGCGAGGCCTCCACCGCGATGCGCGCCGTCTCCTCGTCGCGCATCTCGCCGATCATGATGACGTCGGGGTCGGCGCGCAGGAAGGTGCGCATCGCGGCGGCGAAGGTCCAGCCGATGCGCGCGTTGACCTGCACCTGCCGCAGCCCCGGTTGCGTGATCTCCACCGGGTCCTCGGCGGTCCAGATCTTGCGCCGGTCGGTGTTCAGCTCGTGCATCACCGAGTGCAGCGTGGTGGTCTTGCCGCAGCCGGTGGGCCCGCAGATCAGGATCAGCCCTTAGGGCTTGGTGATCAGGTCGCGCAGGCCACCCAGGTTGGGCTCGCTCAGGCCGATCTCGCCCAGCGGCATGGGGTCGGTGTTGTTCAGCAGCCGCAGCATCACGTCTTCCAGGCCGCGCGAGGTGGGCACGATCACCACGCGCAGCTCGAGCCGGCGGCCCCCGAAGCGCGCGAAGTCGATCTTGCCGTCCTGCGGCTTGTGGTGCTCCGAGATGTCCATCTCGGCCATGATCTTGATGCGGCCCACCAGCGCGAAGCGCACCGCGGCGGGCAGCTCAAGCCAGGACTCGAGGTCGCCGTCGATGCGCAGGCGGATGCACACCGGCCGCGGCGACTCCGCGGTCTCGATGTGGATGTCGGAAGCCCGGTGTTCGATGGCGTCGGCGATCAGGCGGTTCACCAGCCGGACCAGCGTGTTGTCGGACTCGGAAAGGGCCGCGAGGTCGGGGCCGGCCTCCAGCGCCGTGCCGGCGCCGAGTTCGGCGGCCAGGCTGTGCAGGTCCTGCCCGTTGCCGCCCGGCTCTTCGGCCGATGCCCCGTCGCGGCGCGCGCGGTAGGCCTTGGCGACGGCCGCCCGGCAGCGTGCCGGGCGCAGCGGCTACGGCCTGCACGCGCAGGTTGGTCAGGAAGCGCAGCCGCCCGAGCAGATCGGCGTCCAGCGGGTCGGGCAGCGCCACCACGAGCGTGTCGTCGCGCAGCATCAGCGGCAGCACGCTCTCGCGCGCGGCCAGTGCCGGCGGCACGCGGGCCACGGCCTCGGGCTGCGGAGGCAGCAGGCGCGGGTCCACCAGCCCGCGCGCCACCAGCGCAGCGCTCAAGTTTGGCTCGCCGCTGCCGCGTGCGCCGTGCAGCGCCTGCCGCAGGCGCTCGCGGGCGCCGACGGTGTCCGGCGGCGCCAAGGGGTGCGCAGGTGCCACGGGCGGCGCTGGGGGTTCAGCGGGGGCGGCATCGGGCGGAACTACCCTCTGAACTGTCCGCGGACGCGTCAGTAGGATTGCTGCCACTGAGCGACACCGGGGCCGGCCGGGCTCACGGCGCGCACCGGTTTGCACGGCGGCGGCGAAAGCGGCGCGCAGGGGTCAGGCTGGCATCATCCGGCAAGGCAGGCCCGGAGATTGCAAGCACCCGCTGCCGCCCCGGCCCTGCAGGAGTGCCCTTTCCGTGTCCATCCACGTCGCGCTGAACCACGTCACCCACTACCGCTATGGCCGGCGAGTGGGCCTGTCGCCGCAGGTGGTGCGCCTGCGGCCAGCGCCGCACAGCCGCACGCGCATCCTGAGCTACTCGCTGCGCGTCGAGCCGGCCGTGCACTTCGTCAACTGGCAGCAGGATCCGTTCGCCAACCACCTGGCGCGGCTGGTGTTCCCGGAGAAGACGCGGGAGTTCAAGGTCACGGTCGACCTCGTGGCCGAGATGTCGGTGCTCAACCCGTTCGATTTCTTCCTGGAGCCGCACGCCGAGCACTACCCGTTCGAGTACGCCCCCGACAGCCGCCAGGAACTGCTGCCCTACCTGGCCCGGGGCGAGCTGACGCCGCGCTTCAAGGCCTTCGTCGACAGCATCCCGCGCGACGAGATGCGGACGATCGACTTCCTGGTGGCGCTGAACCAGCGCCTGCAGAAGGACATCCGCTACCTCATCCGCATGGAGCCGGGCGTGCAGACGCCCGAGGTCACCCTCGCCAACGCCAGCGGCTCCTGCCGCGACAGCGGCTGGCTGATGGTGCAGACGCTGCGCCACCTGGGGCTGGCGGCGCGCTTCGTCAGCGGCTACCTCATCCAGCTCAAGCCCGACGTCAAGGCGCTGGACGGACCCAGCGGCAGCGAGGTCGACTTCACCGACCTGCACGCCTGGTGCGAGGTCTACCTGCCCGGTGCCGGCTGGATCGGGCTGGACCCCACCAGCGGTCTGCTGGCCGGAGAGGGTCACATCCCGGTGGCCTGCACGCCCGAGCCGAGCAGCGCCGCGCCCGTCAGCGGCGCGGTCGACGAGTGCGAGGTCGAGTTCAGCCACCACATGCAGGTCACGCGTATCCACGAGAGCCCGCGCGTGACGCTGCCCTACACCGACGGGCAGTGGGAACGCATCGTCGCGCTGGGCCATCAGGTCGACCGGCAGCTGAAGGACGGCGACGTGCGCCTCACGATGGGCGGCGAGCCCACCTTCGTGGCCGTCGACGACCGCGACGCGGCCGAGTGGAACACCGACGCCCTCGGCCCCACCAAGCGCGGCCTGGCCACCGGGCTGGTGCACCGGCTGCGCGAGCGTTACGGCCGCGGCGGCTTCCTGCACTTCGGCCAGGGCAAGTGGTACCCCGGCGAGCAGCTGCCGCGCTGGGCGCTGAGCATCTGCTGGCGTGCCGACGGCCAGCCCTGCTGGAGCGACCCGTCGCTGTTCGCCGACGAGCGCGACACGCACCGCTACACGGCGGCCGATGCCGAGGGTTTCATCCGCACGCTCACGCGCAAGCTCGGCCTGGACGACCGCCACGTGACGCCCGGCCACGAGGACACCTGGTACTACCTGTGGCGCGAGCGCCGGCTGCCGGTGAATGTCGACCCCTTCGACGCGCGGCTGGACGACGAGCTTGAGCGCGCTCGCCTGCGGCGCGTGTTCCGGCAGGGCCTTGACGCCACCGTGGGCTGGCTGCTGCCCCTCAAGCGCGAGTGGCGCACGGGCACCGCCGGTCCGCAGTGGGTGACCGGGCCCTGGTTCGTGCGCGACGAGCGCCTGTACCTGATCCCGGGCGACTCGCCGATGGGCTACCGGCTGCCGCTGGACAGCCTGCCCTGGGCCGCCAATGGCGACCAGCCCTGGACGCTGGCGCAGGACCCGTTCGCGCCACAGCCGCCGCTGCCCGTGGCCGCGGCAGTGAAGGCGCAGTTCGCCACGGCCGATGCCGCCGCCCCGGCGGCGCGCGCAGCAGCCGCCGCCTCGGGGGCCGACGGCGGGCTCGACCACGAGGGCTTCCAGGCCGATGGCAAGGCCGCCTTCGGCGGCGCGCCGGGGGTGAGCCGCATGGGCTCCGCCGCGGGCTCATCCGTGGACACGGACACGGGCAACGGGGCCGGCACCGGCGCCACCGAGCACTCGCCAGAACACACCTTCCCGCGCGACGCGGCCACGGTGCCGCCGCGTTTCGTGTCGGCCGGCGAGGTCACGCGCACGGCGCTGTGCGTGGAGGTGCGCGACCCGCAGCGCGCCAACGGCCCGAAGGCCGAGCGCCAGCACGGCGGCGGTAGCGGCGTGCTGTACGTCTTCATGCCGCCGCTGCGCTTCCTGGAGGACTACCTCGAGCTGCTGGCCGCCGTCGAGGCCACGGCCGCCGAGCGCAGCGTGAAGATCGCGCTCGAGGGCTACCCGCCGCCGCGCGACCCGCGGCTGAAGCTGCTGCAGGTGACCCCCGACCCCGGCGTCATCGAGGTCAACATCCACCCCGCGCACGACTGGGCCGAGCTGGTCGACCACACCGATTTCCTCTACGAGGCCGCGCACCACACCCGCCTGAGCGCCGAGAAGTTCATGCTCGACGGCCGTCACACCGGCACCGGCGGCGGCAACCACTTCGTGCTGGGCGGCGCCACGCCGGCCGACAGCCCCTTCCTGCGCCGGCCCGACCTGCTGGCCAGCCTGCTCACCTACTGGCAGAACCACCCCAGCCTGAGCTACCTGTTCAGCGGCCTGTTCATCGGCCCCACCAGCCAGCACCCGCGATTCGACGAGGCGCGCGGCGACCAGGTCTACGAGGTCGAGATCGCGCTGGCCGAGCTCGAGCGCCAGGCCGGCCTGCACGGGCCCGGCGGCACCGTGCCGCCCTGGCTGGTTGACCGCACGCTGCGCAACCTGCTGGTCGACGCCACCGGCAACACCCACCGCACCGAGTTCAGCATCGACAAGCTGTACTCGCCCGACGGCCCCACGGGGCGGCTGGGCCTGCTGGAGCTGCGCGCCTTCGAGATGCCGCCGCACGCGCGCATGAGCCTGGCGCAGCAGTTGCTGATGCGCGCGCTGGTGGCCTGGTTCTGGCGCGAGCCCTACCGCGGCCGCGGCGCCACGCGCCTGACGCGCTGGGGCACCGGGTTGCACGACCGCTTCATGCTGCCCACCTTCGTGCAGATGGACTTCGAGGACGTCATCGCCGACCTCCACGAAGCCGGCTTTGCGTTCGACGCTGCCTGGTTCGCGCCGCACCTGGCGTTCCGCTTCCCGCTGGTGGGCGACGTGCAGGTGGCCGGCATCGCGCTGACGCTGCGCAACGCGCTGGAGCCCTGGCACGTGATGGGCGAGGAGGGCGCGCCCGGCGGCACGGTGCGCTACGTGGATTCGTCGCTCGAGCGGCTGGAGGTCAAGGCCACGGGCCTGAACGGCAACCGCCACGTCGTCACCGTCAACGGCCGCGCGCTGCCGCTCCAGCCCACGGGCCGCGTCGGCGAGGCCGTGTGCGGCGTGCGCTACCGCGCCTGGCAGCCGCCGTCGGCGCTGCACCCCACGATCGGCGTGCACGCGCCGCTGACCTTCGACATCGTCGACACCTGGACGGGCCGCAGCCTCGGCGGCTGCCGCTACCACGTGGCGCACCCCGGCGGGCGCAACTACGACGTGTTCCCCGTCAACGCCTACGAGGCCGAGAGCCGCCGGCTGGCGCGCTTCTTCCGCATCGGCCACACACCGGGGCCGATGAAGGTGCAGCGCGCCGACCCGAGCCTGGAGCTGCCGTTCACGCTGGACCTGCGAACCGCCTGACCCAAGATGTCGGCCATCCTCACGCCCGGCCAGGAGTCGCTGCCTTTCGGCGGGCCCGACACGGCCGCCGGCGCTGCCGCGCATGCGTTCGACTCGCACGCGCTGCGGCCGGAGCCGGGCGTGTGGGACGAGCTGCGCGGCTCAGGCGGCGCGCTGCGCCCGGCCTGGCAGCGCTTCGTGGCCCAGGTGCCGGCGCCGGCCGGCGGCGTGGCCATGGCTGCGGATCTCGATCGCCGCGTGGCCCAGGTGGAGCAGCGCATCCGCCTCGACGGCGTCACGCACAACGTGTTTGCCGAGAGCGGCAGCGGCGGCGGCGTGTCGGCGCGGCCGTGGTCGCTGCAGCTGCTGCCGCTGATCATCGAGCCCGCCGACTGGGCTGCCATCGAAGCCGGCGTGATGCAGCGCGCCGAGCTGCTTGAGCGCATGCTGGCCGACCTGTACGGCCCGCAGACGCTGCTGCGCGAGGGCCTGTTGCCGCCGGCGCTGCTGCTGCGCCACCCGGGCTGGCTGCGGCCGATGATTGGCGTGCCGCCGGCCGGCGGGCAGCGCCTGTTCATCGCCGCCTTCGACCTGGCGCGAGGCCCCGACGGCCGCTGGTGGCTGGTGGCGCAGCGCACGCAGGGCCCCTCGGGCCTGGGCTACGTGCTGCACAACCGGCTCGTCATCGCGCGGCAGTTCCCCGAGGCCTTTGCGGCGCTGCGCGTGCAGCGCATCGCCAGCAGCTACCGGCTGCTGCTCGACGCGCTGGAGCAGCGCGCTCAGCAGGTGGCCGGCCACGCCAACCCGCGCGTGGTGCTGCTCACGCCCGGGCCCTACAGCGAAACCTACTTCGAGCA